>JAOAFQ010000158.1 GCA_026416195.1 Candidatus Aminicenantota bacterium
GGGTACTACGACCAGCATAAACTCTGACTTCTTTTTGAATAACCGTGGTAAATCCGCTCAGAGTGAATTCTAGGGTGTAAATACCTGGTTGCAAATTGGGAATAAAAAAGCGGCCATCATTTTCGGTTACCAAAGCAAGAAACGAGCGCTGGAGGGCCTCCCCCGTAACCTTAATCGAAACTCCTGGTAATCCCTCGCCGCCTTCCTCGACCACAACTCCACTAATCTCACCCAAAATTCGTATTTGTGAGTTTAAGCTTAAAAAGAAAGAGAAAATAAAAATCATAAAAATTAAAATGTTTCTTGTTTTAAACATTTTTTCCTCCCTTTAAAATTATTTTTTTAAAGCCTCCTTATAGCTTTCGAGTCTACCCTTCATCTCAACTAAGGCCGACTCGTTTTTACAAAGACTGATAGCTTTTTCTAAAAGATTTATAGCCTCCTCTCTCTTTCCAACAAGCCACATTAGCTTAGAATAAGTATCAAGCACATAAAATTTTTCGCCTTTTGACAACTTGTTAGCTTTGTCGATCCAATTAAGAGCTTCGTCGATTTTCAAGTTAGCTTCATAAGCTATTGAAGCCAGGCGATACAGCCCAAAGAAATCATCTTGAACTCTTTCATAAGTTTCTTTTAGTATTTTTTCGCCTTTATCTTTTTCATTTGTCATCAAGTAAATTACCCAGATAGAATCGGCAATGTGTTCATCCTTAGCGGCCTCAGACGACATCATCTCTAAATATTTTTTAGCTGCATAATAATCCTTTCGATCGTAATTCATCATTAGCATGAGCTTATGGGCAGTCGCTAAATGCCTTTCAGCAATTCGTCCTTCTTTCAATGCCTTAGATAGAATCTGGAAAGCAGGCTCAAGTTCATCTTTGATTTGATATCTAATCGCGGCGGTATTAACTACCGCTCCTGAATAGCTTTCGGCCTTCGTATCTTTTTTGATGACAAGCGAATATAACGATAAAGCTTCATCATATTTGCCTTGCTTAGTAGCTATATAGCCAAGTTGAAAATAGACCTCAGACTGATCCTCATCACTAATTGCTTTATTGGTCAACCTATTGAGCAGAGATTTAGCTTCTTCAAATGAACCATTTTGGACTAAAGCTTTGCTATATTTTAAGGCAACTTTAACATCATCAGGATTTTTCTCATATTCAGCTTTGACTTGGCTTAATTGACCTTCAATATATTTTTCTGGGTCTTCATCAAAAGCTTTTTTACACCTTTCTGAACAGAAATAATAAACCTTTCCCTTATAGTTTGAAGTAAATTTTGTTTCATGAATATCAACCTGCATTCCACAAACAACATCTTTAACTAAGTGCTCATGCTGACGACCAGCAGGGAAGATATGAGCCGGCAAGATTAAAAAATATAAAAACAGAGCAACTATCAGCCTTTGCAAATTAATTGAATAATTTAATTTCCCTTTTCTCCATTGACTATTTATTTTTTCCATTTTTCTATCTCCTTATTTAAATTTCGGAATCCATGCCTCAGATTGATCTAGGAAAAACTTTTTTAGTCCTTATCTTTTCGGGACTAAAATGGCGTTGTTTTTAAAGGCGGGGAAAAATCAGCAACGGAGAGGAGGCGGGTTGTGCTTTTCCAGTTTCTTATATCTAAAAACTTCCGATTTTGATAAGAATAATAATGGGTTCTGACTTAGGCACTGGATTAAATGGCTTGATTCTCCAATAGAAAAATTAATAGATTTAAATAAATATTTCTCTTCTTTTTCGTTATATAATAAAGAGTCTAAAAAAATTGCTAATAATTCATGTTGGAAGCAAATATGGCCTAGATAAATTTCATCGAAATTATATCGATGATTATAAATCGAATGATTTTCTTCAAAAACTCGACATTTGAAACTATGATTATGATAATGTTGGTTTCCAACATAATGGATTTCCTCATGGCCACAGCAAACGTGACACAAAACCAAAGGAGATCCATTAAAATAAATAAGAAATTGAATTAAAAGGAAAATAGAGAAAAGTACCCTTTCTCTCATTTTAAAGTATATTAAACTAAAAAAAAATAAGTTGTCAATAGTCTAATAAATCTTCTTTGAAAAGGGATACTCATTCTTAGATTTTACTTAGCGGCAATCTTTTTCATTATTAGTCAATGGACGAAAAGCTCTATCATCAAACTATCGTCAATTTTTATTTTTTAGAATGTTAAATTAGTTGAGATTATTGCTTCCACTAATAGATTAAGGGAAACCAATGATTCAATGATTGGAAGGAGAGAAATGGTGAGCTGGTGGGTTATTCTTTTCTAAACAGTGATTCCCATGTTCTCTCCCTCCCGCTTTTTCCTGGAGTAGGAGTATTATCGAAATCTAAAAGAAATTGAGGCCATAGCTGTCTTCCCTAGTCACTCATCCACCGCCTGAATAGATATGCGGCTTATCCCCAGACTGACATCACGATTTCTAAAGGCCTGGACCACTTTGGACAATAAGCTTTTCTTGGGGACACCAGCTGGAAAAAGCTTGATGTTTTTTATATAAAGGGAGCATGGGTGGCGGGAGAGTGTGGGAGTTGAACCCACCCAGGGCTTTTTCAAGACCCCGTACTGGATTTGAAGTCCAGAAGGCCCACCGGGACCCATACCCTCCCATTCTCTTTTAGCTATATTTTATCAAAGTTTGGGGGGAAAATTACTTTCGTCATTTATTTATTGTCTTATCATTTTAATTTAATATTTTTTGTTCTTTTTTGCCCTTATTTTTATTCTCTCCTCCTGCCTAACCCTTCTTCAATTGAAATTAATCTTCCTTGATGATTTTGAGCTTCAGCTCTATCTCATCTCAATTTTTTTATCTTTGTTTTTGCTGCTGCAATTTTTCTTTTCAATGTATTTAATCCTCAACTCATTAATCCATTTTAAATTATTTCAATACGTGTTCATCACCCTTTCGCCTGGTTAGACCCCGGTGATCCATGAATTCAAGTATAGCGCAGGCATATTTGCGGGTTATCCTTAGCTCATCACGAAGCTCGGCAATAGTAATTTTCCCTTTTGTCCTTAAATAATCAAGGACAAACTTTTCCACCTTGGCCCAGACTGAATGGTGGAGTATAACTTTTTCACTTAAACGGATTAATTTTCTCTCCTGATAAAGGCTATGCAACGCTTTCTTAAAAATAGCTGGCTCAGCCTTAAGCTGATTCTGGATTTCCTCCTCCAAGGGTGGGGTCAAGCCTGACTGAAAAAAAATTGTTTCAATTTGGTGCCTGACTTCAGCCTCTCGGTGAGTAAGCTGGGCTGAGCGGCCAGGAAGAGTCACTTGCGTTCCTTCGACTATAAGGTTTTTATTTTTATTGAGTTTGGCCAAAAGAAAAGAGAAAATTTCTGGTGAGCTTAAGGCTAGAAACTTAGAGCGAAGCTCAACAAGGGGCATAT
>JAOAFQ010000167.1 GCA_026416195.1 Candidatus Aminicenantota bacterium
CTTTTGAGCCAGTATATAATTCACCTAGAGATTCTGATAACCTTTCAAGCAAATATTGGGGGGAGGTTATCAAAAGGGCAGATGGAATGCTCGGGCCGAGGTTAACTTCAAGTTCTAAAGTTATAGAAAACGAGGTCGACGAGATTATACTACCCTTGACGCTCTTATTTCCAACTTGAAGAACTATAGGTGCGTCGTCAGGTGCGGTTACAACATCATCAACTTCAAACTCATATATACAAAACTGCATGTAACTTCTTAATCGATTTCCATTTCTAACTAAATATCGCGGACTTCCAACTTTTTTAATAGCTTCTATCTCGTCGCTGAGAGCCCTTTGCATTAGAGGGATTAAGTTTCTAGATTGCCAGGAAAATGGGCGCTGTCTCATTTGCTTATTGTTCTAGTGGTAAACACAGCTCTCTGTCTTTCGCGTTACTTGAAGCACTTAGTTTATTTATTAATAAATATCGATTTCTCATATTCAAATTTAAATTTTTAAAATCTTTTTTCTAGTGTATTAACCATTTGGATTAATAAAAAGGAATGTATCTTTCAGTGATGGATTCTAACATTATTTCATTTATTTCATACTCAGAAATTTTTAGATATTTATTAGCAATAATTTTGAAAGCAAAAACCTCAGCTTCTTTCAATTTTTGATCTCTAATCAAGATATTAAAGAGCATTGTAAGTAGCTCCTTGATCTTCCAAGGGCAATTTTCTCTTATATAAGATGAAGATATTTCAAGCGAGTTATTAAGGTTTTCTTTATTAATACCTTCGATGAAGCCGATAGGCCAATATATGTATTTCGAAAGAAGGTTTGCAATATATATGTGCTCTCTTTCATCAATTTCCTTGTCTACCGTCATAAGAAAGATTCCGGCTGATGCTAAGAATAGCAATTCATAATATTCTTCTTCAGTAAATGGTCTCTTCCTTAAAACAGACGTAATTTCTCTCAAGTTCTTTTCTAATTGCTCATCAAAGTAAGCACTTTCATTGGATTCTAGATATTTCCATAGATGTGAATCATAAAAGAATTTGAGAGCTTTGATTCTTATTGGAACTGGAGGATGATCGCTTATATCAGAAACTCTTAAATTTTTTAATTCTTCATATAAAGTTTCGATTAAAGATAATACATTATCTAAAGGCAAATCGTGAAATTTCAAATGTCCGCCAGAAGCAAGTTTTATCAGAGCTCTAATTGATGTTTCAAAGTTTTTGCTAGCTAATAAACCTATCCTATCGGCTGATAATTCACTTAAATTGCACCATAAGCTATATAATTTGTTTAATAAAGGAGGAAGTTTCTCGCGATTAGGATAAACTGTTTTAAAAATTTCGGTTATAATAAAATGATCAAACAAAATATGTCCAATTTCATGTCCAAGGACAAAAGCAAGCTCATCTAAGGTTATCTTTTCTAATAATCCACTATTTATTATTACAACTGATGGCTCAGAACTTTTTACCCTTTTTAGGCATTGACAGTTAAACTCAGGATCATTAGCTAAATAAAAAGTTATGTCATTTACATCTAATCCTAAATTACGCCTAGTTTTATCGCATAATTCATCTAATTCCTTGAAAAAGCCTTTACAAAGGGGTAGGCAATGGCTTTTTAAATGGAAATATAAGCTACTGTCCTTTGTCTTCTCTTTTTTATACTCCACAAGCTCAGCAATAATACCTAAATTAAAAATTTGGTCAAAAAAGCCTCTTAAATCCTTTTCTTCCTGAATTATTACTGAATCTAAGAATTCTTTTTTCATTAGTCCCTCCCTTTTTATATTTAAATGAAATTTTAATTTTAAGCAAATGTTTTTATGAGTATGGCTGAAAAACTCTCTAAATTTAAGATTCTTCTCTTTGATTGCTATAGAGATAAATTATGAAATAAAATATTTATGGCGACTCTAGGTAATTTTGAATTATTGGTGATTTTCATTTATAATAATATTAGTATGAACTATCAGGCGAGAGGAAGCACAATACTCCTTGTAGATGACGATGAAAAATTTTGCGAATCTTTAAAGCGTTCACTCGGAGATGAATTTGAAGTCCAAATTGCCACTAACAAGGAGCAGGCCCGCCAAAAGCTGTGGACGGCTGATGTTATTCTTTTAGATATTAACCTTGACAAAAATGATAAGGAGAATAAAGATGGTATGACACTTCTTTCAGAATTTCTTGGGGAAAGGCCACAACTGCCTATTATTATGATAACGGCTTATGGGAACGTAGGTATTGCAGTTGAGGCTATGAAATTAGGGGCAATGGACTTTTTAGAAAAGCCGCTTGATCTGGCCAAATTAAGAACCTCTATAAATAATGCTTTAAAGCAGGCTAAACTCTTCAGAAAGGTAAAGAGCTTAGAAAGAGAGATTTTTAGTTTAGAGCCAACTAAATTAATTGGTGAAAATAAAGAGTTGAAGGAAATAAGGCGGCTTATTGATTTCATTGCCAATGATGGTTATATTACAGTGCTTATTCAAGGAGAAACCGGAACTGGAAAAGAGCTGGTCGCACGATTAATTCATCAACGCGGATGGAGATCTGAAGGTCCATTTGTTCCGTTATCCCTTGCCGCTTTATCTCAATCCATTCTGGAAAGCGAATTGTTTGGGCACGAGCGAGGCGCTTTTACCGACGCCCGAGAAAGGAAAATTGGATACATTGAACAAGCCCATAAGGGAGTTCTTTTTCTCGATGACATTGACCTTGCCTCCTTAGAAGTTCAAACTAAGTTATTAAGATTCCTTGAAGAAAGGACCATTTATAGGCTTGGCAGTCCAAAGCCGATTAAAGTTGATGTTCAGGTTGTAACAGCTACTAATCAGGATCTTCCTCAAATGGTAAGGGAAAAGAGGTTTCGAGAAGATTTATACTATAGATTGAATTCAATTAAAATAAGAACTGTCTCTTATACACATCT
>JAOAFQ010000173.1 GCA_026416195.1 Candidatus Aminicenantota bacterium
GCAGTTTTATTTTCGGACGACGGATGTGACGGGGACGGTTAAGTTACCGGCTGGGGTAGAGATGGTGATGCCAGGGGATAGTGTAGAGATAGAGGTGGAGTTGATAACGGATGTGGCGATGGAGCGGGCGATGCGGTTTGCGATTCGGGAAGGTGGTCGCACTGTTGGCGCTGGAACTATTACTGAAATCCTTGAGTAGGCTAAAATAATATGAGAGAGATTGTTACTTTACAATGCTCTGAATGCAAACGTCGAAACTATACCACGACAAGAAATAAAAAAAAGCAAACAGAAAAATTGGAGTTAAAAAAATATTGTCGATTTTGTCAAAAACATACCTTGCACAAAGAAGTAAAATAAAGAAAGGAGTGAACGAGTTAGCCTGACAGATAAAAGGCAGGTGAGTAGCTCAATTGGTTAGAGCGGCGGTCTCCAAAACCGCAGGTTGCGGGTTCGAGTCCTGCCTCACCTGCCACTTAATTTTTCCCCTCGCTCTTTACCGGCGAGAGGAAATTTATACATAGGGGCCAAAGAGGATTGGCGATGACTTCCAAGGAAAGATGGTGGAAGCGTTTTATTAATTATCTTCGAGATGTGCGGAATGAAGCTAAAAAGGTGACTTGGCCATCTCGACGCGAAGTGGCTAATACCACTTTCGTGGTGATTATGGCAGTTATCTTTTTCGGCTTTTATCTTTTTCTGTGGGATGTTCTTTTTTCCTGGATTCTAGCCAGAATAGAAATGCTTTTACAATAATTTGAGGGCAAAATGGCCAAACAATGGTACATCGTTCACACTTATTCCGGCTATGAAAAGTTCGTGATGGAGTCGATTCGCCAAAGAGCTGAAGAAACTGGTTTGGCATCTAAATTTGGCCAAATCATTATTCCCACCGAAGATGTAGTCGAAATCAAAGGAGGCAAAAAGGTTGTCTCGACTAAAAGAGCCTATCCTGGTTATATCATTGTGGAGATGGAACTTGATGATAATACTTGGCATTTGGTGAGGCAAACTCCAAAAGTGACCGGTTTTGTGGGTTCAGGGCGAAAACCAGTCCCCTTAAGCCGAGATGAGGTTAACCAAATTGTTCGACATATGGAAAAAACCTCCGAAAAGCCTAAGCCCAAACATACTTTTGAAAAAGGTGAGGCGGTACGGATTATAGATGGACCTTTTTATAATTTTAACGGTATTGTGGAAGAGGTTAATCATGAGAAAAATACCGTTAAAGTCCTGGTGACGATTTTTGGCCGATCAACTCCGGTCGAGCTTGAATTTCTCCAAGTAGAGAAAATTTAGGAGGCAAAGATGTCTAAGGAAGTAGTAGCTCAGGTTAAACTTCAGTTAACAGCCAAGCAAGCGAGCCCTGCTCCACCAGTTGGCCCAGCCCTTGGACAACATAACGTCAATATCATGGAATTTGTTCGCCGATTTAATGAAATGACAGCCAAGATGGAAGATGGATTAATTGTTCCAGTCGTTGTAACGATATATAAAGACCGTAGTTTCACGATTGATCTAAAAACTCCACCAACTTCTTTTTTGTTAAAAAGGGCAGCGGGAATTGCCAAGGGTTCAAGCGCCCCCAATAAAGAGAAAGTAGGGCGGGTTACCATGAAGCAAATTGAGGAAATTGCTCGGATAAAATTGCCTGATTTGAATACTGAAGATCTCGAAAAAGCCAAAAAGATAGTTATTGGAACGGCTAAAAACATGGGCTTGGAGGTTGTCGGTGAGTAAACGAGGGAAAAAGTATTTAAAAGCTAAAGAACAGATAACTAAATCTGAATTTACTTTAGAAGAAGCTGTTAATCTTTTAAAGAAAATCAGTTATGCCCAATTTGATGAAACAGTTGAAGTTGCCATGCGATTAGGCGTTAATCCTAAGTATTCTGATCAGATGGTCCGTGGAACTGTCGTATTGCCTCATGGAACGGGAAAAACCAAAAAGATTTGCGTTATTGCTTCTGGTGAAAAAATAAAAGAGGCTGAGGAGGCTGGGGCCGATCATGTTGGGGGTGAAGAGTTGGTCGATAAAATTGCTTCTGGCTGGCTGGATTTTGACGTTTTGATCGCTACGCCCGATGTGATGAGAAGTGTAGGCAAATTAGGACGAATTTTGGGTTCCAAGGGATTAATGCCTAATCCCAAATCTGGCACAGTTACTTTTGATATCAAAAAAGCTGTCCAGGAAATCAAAGCTGGTAAAGTTGAATTTCGGGTAGATAAAACGGGAATTGTCCATGCTGGAGTGGGTAAGCTTTCTTTTTCCGAAAATAATTTGATCGAAAATATAAAAGCTTTTATACAAGCTGTTCTTCAAGCTAAACCACCTGCTGCCAAGGGAAAATATGTTCGAAGTATAGCCATTTCATCAACCATGGGGCCTTCTTTGAAGCTATCGGAGTCTGTGCTTGAGAATTTATAAGGATTGGAGGGAAAGTTGAAAAAAGAAAAGAAAACTAAGCTAATCGAAGAATTAAATGAGTTATTTGCTCGGCATGACACCTTTTATGTGCTTGATTTTCAGGGAATGACCGTAGCCCAAGCTACCCGCCTGCGTAAAGCTATTCGCCAAATGGGTGGAGTTTTCAAGGTAATTAAAAATCGACTAGCCCTGCGAGCTTTAAAAGCCGATTTGCCAGCTGAAGTTAAAAATTATTTTCAAAAGCCGACAGCCTTAGCCTTTCCTGATGGCGATCCCATCGCTTTAGCTCGGTTTTTAAAAGATTTTTCAACTCAAAATAAGGTTCTTAGCGTAAAGGGCGGGGTAATTCAAGGTTACGCTTTTCCTGGAGGCCAATTTGATGAAGTTTGTCGCTTGAGCTCAAGAGGCGAACTGATGGCTAAATTAGCTTATTTAACCGCCTACCCTTTAATTAATTTAATGCGGACTCTCCAGGCACCTTTGGCTCAATTCGGCTTTCTGTTAAGCCAATTAAAAAATAAAAAATAGCGTTGGAGGTAAAAATGGCTAATGGTGAAACCCGTATTACGAAAGAGCAGTTTTTTGCTCACCTTGATAGTTTAACTTTGCTCGAACTGGCTGATTACATTAAAGAGTTTGAGAAAAGGTATGGAATTTCGGCGGCTGCAGCTATGCCTGTGGCCATGCCCGGCATAGGAGTAGCTCAAACACCTGAAGCGAAAGTAGAAGAACAAAAGACTGAGTTTAATGTTATCCTCAAAAACGCCGGCGATAAAAAAATTAATGTGATCAAAATAGTCAGGGAATTAACCAACTTAGGCTTAAAAGAAGCAAAGGAATTGGTTGACTCATTGCCCAAACCTATAAAGGAAAAAGTTAGCAAGGAGGAAGCGGAGGCTATTAAGGCTAAATTTGAGGAAGTGGGCGCAGTTGTTGAGATTCAATAATCCAGAAAAATTTAATTTCTGGATTAAAGGGGAGGGTAAAAGTATACCTTCCTATAGGCCTATAAATATTTTTGACGAGGGGAATCATGAGCAGAGGGTTTGAATCGATTTCCAATAATTACCGACCAAGAATAGATTATTCCAAGATAAAGGTCCCGATTTCTCTCCCTGATCTTCTTTCTGTCCAAATTGAATCCTATCAAGAATTTCTTCAAATGGATTTACTTCCTGAAGAGAGAAAAGATGTTGGTTTACAAGCAGCTTTCAAGGATATTTTCCCTATTTCTGATTTTAAAGAAACGACTCAACTGGAGTTTGTTAGCTATACTGTTGGCAATTGGGAATGTAAATGTGGGCGCCTTAAAGGTGTGGAAAATTCTCGGGCTCGCTGCCGGGTTTGTAATACTCTCCTACCCCCTCGTTTTGAGTTTTCTAAGAATGAAACATGTTCTTACTGTCATTCCCCTCGGCAATTCGATATTCCCCTTTGTGACCATTGTGGCGATCGGGTTCAATTAAAGATTAAATATTCACCCGCTGAATGTATTGAAAAAGGATATACCTATGCTGCGCCTCTTCGCGTTAAATTAAGATTGATTTGTTGGGAAAAGGACAGTAGCTCCAAAAGCCGACGACTTAAGCATATCAAAGAGCAAGAGGTTTATTTTGGTGACATTCCTTTAATGACTGAGAAGGGTACTTTTATTTTTAATGGTGTTGAAAGAGTTGTGGTTAGTCAGTTACAGCGTTCGCCTGGAGTTTATTTCCGCCCAACAGAATCCAAAGGCTGTTATGTGGCTAAAATTATTCCCTATCGTGGTGCCTGGGTTGAATTTGAATATGATTCTAAGGATTTGCTTCATGTTCGGCTTGATCGAAAGAAAAAATTTTTAGCTAGTGTCTTTCTTAGAGCTCTTGGCTTCGGGAATGACGAAGATATCCTGCGTCTATTCTACAAAGTTCATCGAGTCATCCCTGTAGATGGTCGTCTTTATTTTGAGGTTAACGAGAATCTTGACGGCAAGACCTTGAGCCAAGATATTTTTGATCCAAAAGGTAAAAATGTTCTTTGGCCAGCCAAAAAGAAGATTACTTCTGAGACTTTGAATCTCTTAAAAGCTAAGGGAATAGATAAAATTCCGATAAGTAAAAGAGATCTTCAAAATGCCTATTCTTTGACAGCCATTAAAGGAAAAGTCAGAGTGAATGAAGAACTTGGAGATATTCAACTTGATTTATTAGTGGCGAGAGGGGAGCCCTTTGAAGTTTTTTTCCCAAAGGAAAATCCCTGTGGGGATATTATCAGCAATACAGTTCGAAAAGATCCACGAAAAAGTACTCAAGAAGCTTTAGCTGAAATTTATCGAAAGCTTAGACCTGGAGAGCCTCATACTCTGGAAAGCGCTCACAGCCTTTTCCATAACATGTTTTTTAATCCTCAAAAATATAATTTTTCTAGAATTGGCCGACTGAAGTTCAATATTAAACTAGGAGTCGAAACCCCCTTAGAAGAAAAAGTTTTGCGTCCTCTCGATTATGTTGAAGTCATTAAGTATTTATTTAAACTCCGCAACGGCGAAGGAGTAATTGACGATATTGACCATTTGGGCAATCGGCGAGTTCGCTCAGTTGGCGAATTGGTGGAAAATGCTTTTCGCATTGGTCTGACTCGGCTAGAACGAACGATTAAAGAAAAAATGACCATAAGTTCTGACCTAAGTTCTGCTATGCCGCAGGATTTAATAAATTCTAAACCAGTAATGGCCGCTTTGAAGGAATTTTTTGGTAGCTCCCAGCTTTCCCAATTTATGGATCAAATCAATACTTTGGCTGAAATAACCCATAAGCGGCGGCTGAGTGCTCTTGGACCAGGGGGATTAAGCCGAGAACGGGCTGGATTTGAAGTTAGAGATATTCAGGCTTCCCATTATGGTCGAATTTGTCCAATTGAGACCCCAGAAGGACCTAACATTGGTTTAATCTCTTCGCTTGCTTGTTTTGCTCGAGTTAATTCCTTTGGCTTTATCGAAACTCCTTATCGTCGAGTTATTAATGGTCGTGTTATTGATTATGTCCGAATTGTTGATCCTGGGGATGGTCCTTTTGAAGCCGGCGCTATTGTCGAAAAGGAAGCTTTTGAAAAATCTCTCGAAGAATTAGCAAAAAATCGGGTACGTCGTCTCCCCGTGGCCGAGCCTACTTGCTTTTATTTAACCGCTTGGGAAGAAGAAAAGCACAATATAGCTCAAGCTAATACAAGAGTCGATGAACGGGGTTATATAATTGACGATTTTGTGCATGCTCGACAAGGAGGTAATTTTAAGGTTTTGCCTCGTGACCAAATTGAGTTCATTGATGTGTCGCCTAAACAATTGGTTTCGCTTTCAGCTTCCCTCATTCCTTTCCTTGAACATGATGACGCTAACCGAGCTTTAATGGGTTCTAACATGCAGCGCCAGGCTGTGCCGCTGCTTCGAACTGAAGCTCCTCTCATTGGCACTGGAATGGAGGCGGTTGTCGCCCGCGGCTCAGGTGATGTAGTTATTTGCCGAAGGTCAGGAATTGTCGAATTTGTCGATGCAGAAAGAATTCTAGTTCGAGTGGATGAAAAAGAAAATACTGGCGATCATGAGGTAGGGACTGACCTTTATGTCTTGACTAAATTTAGACGAACTAATCAAAATACCTGCATTAATCAAAAACCGATTGTTCGGAAAGGACAAAGAGTTGAAAAGGGGCAAATTCTGGCTGATGGTGCTTGCACCGATCATGGCGAACTAGCTTTAGGTCGAAATATCCTATGTGCTTTTATGCCTTGGAGAGGTTACAATTTTGAAGACGCTATTGTCGTTAGTGAAAAACTGGTGAAAGAAGATATATATACTTCGATCCATATTGTTGAAGAAAGCATCGAAGCGAGAGATACCAAACTTGGTCCTGAGGAAATTACTCGAGATATTCCTAATGTTCCAGAATCAGTGCTTCGAAATCTTGATGAAAATGGTATCGTTCGCATTGGGGCCTACGTAAAACCTGGTGATATTTTAGTTGGCAAAGTTGCGCCTAAAGGGGAAACTCAGCTTACCCCTGAGGAAAAACTTCTAAAAGCTATTTTTGGAGAAAAAGCGCTTGATGTTAAAGATGCCTCTCTTTATTGTCCTCCTGGAATAGAAGGAACAGTCATTGATGTTAAAATTTTTACTCGAAGGGGAAGCGAGAAAGGCCTAAGAGCGAAAATTATTGAAAAAGAAGAAATTAATCGGATGAAGCGCCATCTTGATGATGAAATTAGTATTATTGAAAAAGAGAAATGGCGCCGGATAAAAGCTGTGCTAAAGGGAGAAATAGTTAGTCGAGACCATAAGATCGGCAGTTTAAGTTTGACTAAAGGAATGAAGCTGACTGAAAAAATTCTTGATCAAATTGATCCTGATGATTATCCCAAACTTAAACTTGAGGAAAATCCGGAAAGAGACAGGAAAATTCGCGATATTGAGAGGAAAACTAAAAGACAGATTGAGGCCTTGCGAGCTGATTTTAAAGAAAAGGTCGATGCGCTGAAAAAAGGTGATGAGCTGGCCCCTGGAGTTATCCAAATTGTTAAAGTTTATATCGCCATGAAACGAAAACTTTCGGTCGGGGATAAAATGTCTGGCCGTCATGGTAATAAAGGGATTGTGGCCAAGATAGTTCCAGAAGAAGATATGCCTAGACTTCCGGATGGAACCCCGGTGGAAATCGTCCTTAATCCTCTTGGAGTACCCTCTCGAATGAATGTTGGTCAGATTCTTGAAACCCATGCGGGTTGGGCAGCGAAGAAATTAAATATGTGGATTGCCTCACCTGTTTTTGATGGCATGAGTGAAGATGATATAAGGAAACTCCTCCGACAGGCAGGCTTGCCTGAGTCAGGAAAAACTATTCTTTATGATGGCCTTACCGGCGAACCTTTTGATCAAGAAGTGACTGTTGGCTACATCTATATGATGAAACTCTATCACTTAGTTGATGATAAGATTCATGCTCGTTCAACCGGACCTTATTCTTTGATTACCCAGCAGCCCCTTGGAGGAAAGGCTCAATTTGGCGGACAGCGGTTTGGAGAAATGGAAGTCTGGGCTCTTGAAGCCTATGGCGCCGCCCACACTTTACAAGAGCTTCTAACAGTCAAGTCCGACGATGTTGAAGGTCGGGCAAAAGTTTATGAAGCAATTGTTAAAGGAGATCTCGATTTTTCGCCCGGTTTACCCGAATCCGTTAATGTTTTAATTCGTGAATTACAGAGTCTCTGCCTAGATGTAGAGCTTGAAAAGGCAGAGAAGGAACCAATGTTGCCCTGGGGAATTCAGGTTCCCAAAAAGGGCAAAGGAGATTAGTCATGAATGCCAAAGGTAATTCAGGCAAGACAAGGATCGATTTTGACCGGGTTCGAATAAGTATTGCTTCCCCCGAAAAAATCCGTAGCTGGTCATGGGGAGAGGTGACCAAACCAGAAACAATCAATTACCGAACTTTTAAACCAGAAAAAGATGGCCTTTTTTGCGCTAAGATTTTCGGTCCCATCAATGATTACGAATGTCTGTGTGGCAAATATAAGCGGATGAAATACCGAGGAATTATCTGCGAACGCTGCGGGGTTGAAGTTACCAAATCAAAAGTCAGACGGGAGAGAATGGGTCATATTGAATTGGCTGCCCCAGTGGCCCATATCTGGTTTGTTAAAAGCCCACCCAGTCGAATTGGTCTTATCCTCGATATGTCAATGAAAGACCTAGAAAAAGTTATCTATTTTGAATCTTATATTGTTATTGACCCCGGTGATACGCCCCTTAAAGAAAAACAACTCCTTTCTGAAGAAGAATACAAAGAGGCTCTCGAAAAATATGGCAATCGTTTTGAAGCCGGAATGGGAGCTGAAGCCCTTGATAAGCTTTTATCAAAAATTGATATCGCTAAAGAAGCTGAGCGTCTCCGAAAATTGATGAAGAAGGAAACATCCCAGCAGCGGAAACTGCGATACGCTAAGCGTCTGCGAGTTTTTAAAGGATTGCTCAAATCAGGCAATCGTCCTGAATGGATGATTCTTAAGGTCATTCCCGTTCTTCCTCCCGATTTGAGACCTTTAGTTCGTCTTGACGGTGGTCGCTTTGCTACTTCTGATCTTAATGACCTCTATCGCCGAGTTATTAATCGAAACAACCGGTTAAAAAAACTTATTGAGCTTAAAGCTCCTGATCTTATAATTCGCAATGAAAAAAGAATGCTGCAGGAAGCGGTTGATGCCCTTTTTGACAATGGTCGACGTGGTCGGGTTCATTTGGGGGCTAATCGACGGCCTCTTAAGTCTTTAAGTGAAGCCCTTAGGGGAAAACAAGGAAGATTTCGCCAAAATCTCCTAGGCAAGAGAGTTGACTATTCAGGACGATCGGTCATTGTCGTTGGTCCAGAGCTTAAGCTTCATCAATGTGGTCTTCCTAAGAAAATGGCTCTTGAGCTTTTTAAGCCTTTTATTTTTCATAAATTGGAGAAGGAAGGGTTAGTTCCAAGTGTAAAGGTTGCTCGTGAATGGCATGAGCAGGAAAGGCCTGAAGTCTGGGATTATCTGGAAGAAGTGGTTAGAGAACATCCTATTCTATTAAATCGAGCTCCGACTCTGCATCGACTTGGCATTCAAGCCTTTGAACCAATTCTCATCGAAGGCAAAGCTATTCAAATTCATCCGTTGGTTTGTGCAGCTTTTAACGCTGATTTTGATGGTGACCAAATGGCAGTTCATGTGCCCCTTTCGGTTGAAGCTCAGATAGAGGCTCAAACCTTGATGCTTTCGAGCAACAATATTCTTTCGCCAGCCCATGGACGGCCTTTGGCTGTTCCTAGCCAAGATATGGTTCTTGGAACTTATTATCTAACTTTAGATAAAAACGGACTAAAAGGGGAAGGCCGTATTTTTGCTTCCCCAGAAGAGGTAATGTTAGCCCTTGAAAATAAAGAGGTTAATCTTCAGGCAAAAATAAAAGTTCGTTATTCTGGTTTGCTAATGAACTTAGCTACTTATTATGATGATCAAGCTGTGAATTCTTGCCCAGTAAGTGAGGTCAAAAATAAACTAATTGATACTACTCCTGGCCGAATTGTTTTCAATAGTATCTTGCCCAAAGGAATTCCTTTTATTAATGGAACGCTTAAGAAAAAGGGACTTGAAAACCTAGTCTTTTATTGCTTCCAGAAACTTGGTTTACATCCAACGGTTGACCTTCTTGATAGAATGAAAGAACTTGGTTTTAATTATGCCACCACGGCTGGATTCTCTTTGGGGATTGACGATTTCCTCATTCCAGAAGAAAAACCTGATATCGTTAAAAAGGCGGAAAAGGAAGTTCAAGAGGTGGAACGCCTTTATCGAGAAGGAACAATAACCGCTGGAGAAAGATTTAACCGGGTTGTCGAAATTTGGACTGCAGTTACTGAACAAATCTCTAATGTTATGGTTGAAAAAATGCGACAGGTTAGTTTTGAAACACCAAATCTCAACCCGCTTTACGTTATGGTTGACTCAGGTTCTCGAGGCAATCGTCAACAGATTAGGCAGCTTGCAGCCATGAGAGGTCTAATGAGTAAACCTTCTGGAGAGATTATTGAAACGCCCATTGTTTCTAATTTGAGAGAAGGACTTGATGTTCTTCAGTATTTTATTTCGACTCATGGAGCCCGAAAAGGATTAGCCGATACAGCCTTAAAAACAGCTAATGCTGGTTATCTTACTAGGAAACTAATTGATGTGGCCCAAGAAGTCATTGTCGATCAGCACGATTGTGGCACTCTTAAAGGAATAAATGTTACCGCCATAGTTGAAAATGGCGAAATCATCGAGCCATTCATTGAGCGAATTGTAGGCCGAATTTCTTTGGAAAGAGTTCTTCATCCCGATACAGGTGAAATTTTAGTTGATATGAATCAGGAAATTACTGAAGAAATAGCCGAAAAATTTATCAATCTCGGAATTGAAAGAGTTAAGATAAGATCGGTTCTAACCTGTGAATCGAGGCGAGGAGTTTGCCAGCTCTGTTATGGGCGGGATTTGGCCACAGGTAGACTCGTCGAACTCGGTGAAGCTGTGGGCATTATTGCAGCGCAATCAATCGGTGAACCTGGAACCCAATTGACCATGAGGACCTTCCATATTGGAGGGATTGCTCTTCGGGGGACTGAAAGATCAAGATTGGAAGCTAAAAACGATGGCCTGGTTAAATTTAATAACGTTAAAACTGTTGTTAATAAAGAAGGTCAGCTTGTGGTGGTCAACCGGAATGCGAATATTGCCATCTTGGATTATCGTGGCCGAGAGATTGAACATTTTCAAGTTCCCTATGGAGCTAAAATTCTTGTACCTGATGGAGGAGAAGTTAAAGCTCGTCAAGCTTTTGCTGAATGGGATCCTTTCAATACTTATATTCTTACTGAAGAATCTGGAATTGTTGAATTTCATGATGTAGCTTTAGGAATTACCATGGAAGAGATTCAGGATGAATTTACTGGTTTGATTACTCAAGTTATAACGGAGTCGAGAGAGGAGAAACTTCAGCCTAGAATTGAGATTGTGACTGAAAGCACAATCAATTTAGGCCCTGAAGGTCGAATTGTCCTTAAGAGGTATTACCTTCCCTCTGGGGCTCATCTTGAGGTTAAGAATGGCCAGAAAGTTCATGCCGGTGATGTTTTGGCCAAAATACCGCGGGAGGTAGCTAGAACCAAAGACATTACTGGGGGATTGCCCAGAGCTGAAGAATTATTTGAAGCCAGACGGCCAAAAAACCCGGCAATTATTTCCGAAATTGATGGCACGGTTCACATTGGTGGCTTGGTTAGAGGCTATCGAAGGATTACAGTCCGCAATGAAAGAGGCGATGAAAAGGAATATCTGATTCCTAAGGGAGCTCATATAACAGTGAGTGATGGCGAGAAAGTTAGGGCAGGAACTCCTTTAATGGATGGTCCTGTTAATCCTCATGATATTTTGCGCGTCTTAGGCGAGAAAGAATTGGCTGAATATCTGCTTAGAGAAATCCAAGAAGTTTACCGTCTACAGGGAGTGACAATTAATGATAAACATATTGAGGTTATAATTAGACAAATGCTCCGATGGGTAAAGGTAGAAGAAGTTGGTGATACTGAATTTTTAGTCGATGAACAAGTTGACCGATTCACTTTTCAAATCGAAAATGAGAAAGTTATTCGTCGGGGTGGCAAGCCAGCTAAGGCCAGACCTTTGCTTCTAGGGATTACTCGAAGCGCTTTGAGTACAGATAGTTTTATAGCGGCGGCCTCTTTCCAGGAAACAACAAGAGTTCTGACTGAAGCTAGCCTTTATGGTAAAGTGGATTATTTGAGACGTCTAAAAGAGAATATCATCATGGGTCGATTGATTCCTGCCGGAACAGGCTATCGGGCCCATCGCAATATCCTAATTAGGGAAGATATGGGTCTTCCTGAAGTAACGGAAGTTGATATCCAAGCTCAAAATTAAAAGAATCGCCTTTTTCCCTTATTTAACTGGCCAATTTTCTTGACACTAAAGACAATTTTTGCTATTATTCGGCCAATCAATCCCGAATGATTTAAAAATCGGGATGAGGAATTATTTTTATTTTGGGAGAGGTAGTTTTGCCAACAATTAATCAATTAGTCCGAAAGGGTCGATCAAGCAAAAAATATAAAAGCAAATCGCCTGCTTTGGGAGGTTGTCCTCAAAAAAGAGGAGTTTGCATTCGAGTTTTTACGACGACCCCTAAGAAGCCAAATTCGGCTTTAAGAAAAGTTGCTCGAGTAAGGCTAACTAATAACATGGAAGTGACTGCTTATATCCCTGGTATTGGCCATAATCTTCAAGAACATTCAGTCGTTCTTATTCGGGGTGGCCGAGTGAAGGACTTGCCTGGCGTTCGTTATCATATCATCAGAGGGACTTTGGATGCTGAAGGTGTTCAGAATAGAATGCAAGGTCGATCTCTTTATGGAGCCAAAAGGCCTAAAGAGAAAAAAATAGCTGGAAAAGCCTAAGGAGAGATGAATGCCACGACGAGGAATAGTCAAGAAGAGGCAGGTTCCCCCTGACCCTTTTTATAACAGTACTCTTGTTTCTAAATTTATTAATGTGGTGATGAAAAGAGGCAAAAAGAGTTTAGCTGAAAAAATTGTTTACGGAGCAATGGATATAATTAGAGCCAAAATGAAAGAAGATCCTTTAAAAGTCATGGAAAAGGCAGTAGATAATGTTCGGCCTCTTCTCGAAACTAAGTCCAGACGAGTTGGTGGCGCTACCTATCAGGTTCCTGTTGAAGTTCCTCCAGATCGCTCGCTTTCTCTGGCTATAAGATGGATAGCTCAATTTGCTCGCGAACGAAGTGGCAAATCGATGCAGGAAAAATTGGCGGCTGAAATAATGGATGCGGTTAATAATCGAGGAGGTGCGATAAAAAAGAAGGAAGATACCCATAAAATGGCGGAAGCTAACCGAGCTTTTGCTCATTATAAATGGTAAGTCTGGTCTTCCGAAATCAAAGTCGCGTAAGACTTCGAAATGGAGAAAGGATTAAATGCGGTCGTACCCGATCGAAAGAGTTCGCAACATTGGCATCATGGCTCATATCGATGCGGGCAAAACGACTACAACCGAGCGGATTCTCTTTTACACTGGAATTACTTACAAGATGGGGGAAGTGGATGAAGGTACGGCCGTTATGGACTGGATGGTCCAAGAGCAGGAAAGAGGAATTACCATTACCTCAGCTGCTACGACTTGCTTCTGGAAAAACCATCGTATAAATATTATTGATACGCCAGGCCACGTTGATTTTACGGCCGAAGTTGAACGTTCTCTAAGAATTCTTGACGGCGCTATCATCCTTCTTTGTGCTGTCGGCGGGGTTGAACCGCAGACAGAAACTGTTTGGCGACAAGCCAACAAATATCGAGTACCTCGAATTGTTTATATTAATAAAATGGATCGGGTTGGAGCTTCACCAGAGGCTGCAATTGAACAATTAAAAAACCGTTTGGGAGCTCATCCTATTTTAATTCAATTACCATTAGGCCGAGAAGACTCATTCCGGGGAGTTATTGATTTAGTGGAAATGAAAGAAATTGATTGGGGTAATGATCTTCTAGGGACTTGTTTTGAAGTTCGTGATTTAAGTCCTGAGAACCGAGCAGAGGCTGAAGCCAAAAGACTGGAAGCTCTCGAAGCGATCAGTGAAGTTGATGATATTATCATGGAAAAATATATCAACGGCGAATGGGTTTCTCCAGAGGAAATGAAAGCTGCTCTCAGAAGAGGAACGATAGCTTGCCGACTGGTTCCTGTTCTGCTTGGAGCTTCTTTCCGTAACAAAGGGGTTCATCCTTTACTTGATGCTGTCGTTGATTATCTTCCTTCCCCAGTTGACATCCCGCCCATTCAAGGTTTTCACCCCAAAACTAGGAAGCTAGAAATAAGGAAAGCCAGCGATAATGATCCTTTTGCTGCTTTAGTTTTCAAAATAATGAATGACCCTTACTTAGGTTCCTTAGCCTACATTAGAGTTTATTCTGGCAAATTGAGAGTTGGAGCCACAGTCTATAACTCGACTAAAGATGAAGAAGAAAGAATTGGCCGACTTCTTGAAGTTCATGCCAATCGAAAAAAAGATATCCAGGAAGTCTATGCTGGGGATATTGCAGCCATTGCTTCCTTAAAAAGTGTAACTACTGGAGATACCCTTTGCTTAAAAAGTCGACCCATTATTTTGGAATCGATTAAATTTCCTGAACCTGTTATTTCAGCCACGATTGAACCTCGATCCAAGGCTGATCATGACCGTTTATTTCAGGCATTAGATAAATTTATGCATGAAGATCCTACGTTTAAGGTTGGCCAGGATCCTATGACCGGGCAAATGCTTGTTTATGGTATGGGAGAGCTCCATCTTGAAATCATTATGGACCGTCTTGAAAGAGAGTATAACGTACGAGCTCGTCTTGGTAAACCTCAAGTGGCTTACAAAGAAACGATTCTCAAAAAAGCTGAAGGAGAAGGAAAATATATAAGGCAGACTGGAGGAAGAGGTCAATATGGTCACTGTAAAATAATTATTGAGCCCTTACCTCGAGGTTCTGGTTTTGAGTTTATTGACCAGACCAAGGGAGGGGTAATTCCTAAAGAGTTCATTCCAGCAATCCAAAGTGGTCTTCGTGAAGCCATGGAAATTGGCGTATTAGCCGGTTTTCCCGTAATTGATGTTCGAGCGGTTCTCATTGATGGTTCCTATCATGAAATTGATTCAACGGCCATGGCCTTTAAAATAGCTGGTTCGCTAGCCTTCAAAGAGGCAGCAGCTAAAGCGGAACCAGTTATTCTTGAGCCTTTAATGCGCTTAGAGGTCATTTGCCCTGATGATTATCTTGGGGCTGTTGTCGGCGATCTCAATTCGAGAAGAGGTAAGATTGAAGGTTTAGAAATAAAAGCTGGATTAAGGGTAGTAAAAGCACTCGTTCCATTGGCGGAAATGTTCGGATATGCTACAGTATTAAGAACCCTTACTCAAGGGAGAGGCGTTTTTTCGATGGAATTTTTTAGATATGAACAGACTCCGGCCCATGTGGCTGAAGAGATTATTGCTCGAATTGAGGGACGGATTCCTGTTCACCGGTAACCTTTAAAGGAGGCAAGGTGAAATGGCGAAGCCGAAGTTTGAGAGGCGGAAGCCTCATGTGAATGTTGGGACGATAGGGCATATAGATCATGGGAAGACGTTGTTGACGTCGGCGATAACGAAGGTATTATCGTTGAGGGGTTTAGCT
>JAOAFQ010000174.1 GCA_026416195.1 Candidatus Aminicenantota bacterium
AGCTAAACCCCTCAACGATAATACCTTCGTTATCGCCGACGTCAACAACGTCTTCCCATGATCTATATGCCCTATCGTCCCAACATTCACATGAGGCTTCCGCCTCTCAAACTTCGGCTTCGCCATTTCACCTTGCCTCCTCTCACAAGATGGGTAATGCCGCTTACGCGATTTATTTTAAGCCCACGACCAGATTTGAACTGGTGACCCCATCCTTACCAAGGATGTGCTCTACCAACTGAGCTACGTGGACCTCCAAACTCAGCAGAGAGCGGGAAACGGGATTCGAACCCGCGACCAACGGCTTGGAAGGCCGATGCTCTACCGCTGAGCTATTCCCGCTCCAGTGGGCAGGGAAGGATTCGAACCTCCGAAGGGTTACCCCAGCGGGTTTACAGCCCGCCCCATTTGGCCACTTTGGTACCTGCCCATAGAGAATCATTCTTTTCTTCTCCCTGAAGCCAAGCCAGCGAAGGGATTCGAACCCCCGACCCGCTGATTACAAATCAGCTGCTCTACCAACTGAGCTACGCTGGCTTTCTTTAAATAATTAAATATTTTTGACCACTCCATTTGAGGAAATAATATTAATTACCTTTGAAAACAAAATAAAATTCTACTTTTCAATCCTACCCCAATCAATTAATCTTGTCAAGAGAAGAGGGTTATTTTTCAGGTGTTTTTTTGCCTGAGGGAGAGGGGGAAGAATTTTTAAGATTTCTCATCCTTTCAAGATTGCGGTTGATGAATTGAGCAAAATCAATATTAAACAAAATATATTTTCCTTGCTGGATAGTCGTTAAATTTTTTTCAAGAAAAACCTCAAATTCAACTTCTTTCAGGCGGATTGATTCCTTAAGATTTCTAATTTTCATCAATTTCTCTTTAACTTGCCTCTCTTCAGGCTTTTCAGACTGAAGGAGAGTGCGAAGTTCTCTTATCTCCTGATTTAACTCGCGATTAAGTTTCATCTTTTCCTTTTCGATTCGATTGGCGAAGGGGAAAATCTTAGCTGCTTGATCTTCTTGAAGGTCAAGAGCTTTGGTCATCCTTAAAAGTTTGAGGATAATCAGATTTTCGCCAAAGGGTTGGGGCTTTTGAGCAATCCCTCTCTGTCTAGCCATGGCTTGTTCAAAATCTCGGCCTTCCTTCTTCTCAGAAATTGGATAACAAAAAGATAACGAATCTCCCCCCTTTGTTAAATTAATAAGAATAATTATTAAAAAAACTAAAACTGTTCGATAAATTCTCATTCTTACCCCCTAATAAACTGTCTTCTTGCTGAGACTCAAAAAGTAGTCTTGACAGTCCCTCCTTTTCATCCTCTTGGAGAGCCTCTATGGCCAAATAAAAATAGTCAGTAAGAAAAGAATAATCAACTTCAATTAGAGCAACTTCAGCGATTGCTTGTTCAATTAAATTATTGAAAGAGACGAGAAAATCATCATCACCTTCTATTCTTTCATTAAGAAATTGATAGATTGCTTCAAGACTAGGTCCATAGGGCTCCTCAACAATTTCGGTCTTTTTTAAGAATTGATAATAGAGAAGGCTACCAACGATAATTAGAAAAATGGGCATCACCCATTGCCACCTTCTTTTGATTAACTTCCCAAAATTTTCTTTTTTAGCCCAATGTCTATTTACCTGCTCCTGACTTAATCGCTTAATAATAATCGTTCGGGCTTCTTGGATATCTGCAGGTGAAAGTTCAACCCCTGGTTGAGAAACGACTTCTTTCTGAATTAGCTTCATTTTTTCCAAATAGGATTGACAGTCTGAACAAGAGACTAAATGTTCCTTAAGCTTTTCTTGATCAGACGGTGATAACGCTTGATCAAAATAAAGAGAAATAAATTTTTTATATTTTTTATGGGTCATTGTCTACCTTCGAAATAAGGTTTAAGTTTTTTCTGCAACCATTGCCGAGCTTTATACATTCGCCAAGCAACGGTGTTCTCTGAACAGCCAAGAATTTCTGCTACTTGCCGATAATTAAGACCTTCTTGAGTAACTAAAACAAAGGCAGTTCTGTATGGTAAAGGCAAAGTTTTGAGAGCTTCTTCCAGTTTTGGCTTGAATTCGAAAAGCTCTAACGCCTCATTTCGGCCTAATAAAATTTGAGAAGAATTATCCCCCTCTCTCTTTTTCCAATCTTCAAAGGACTCCTTTTGACCTTCCTTTCTTTGTTTTCGTAAAAAATTAATTGTCAAATTTAGAGCAATTCTATAGATCCAAGGATAAAAATTAGCTTCTTCTCGGAAATTAGCAAGATTGCGCCAAGCATGCATCCAAGTTTCCTGCATCAAATCGTTGGTATCCTCATGATTGGGAATGAAGCGGCGAATTGTCTTGTATAATTGGCCATGATAGCGTTCCACCAGTCGTCCAAAAGACTCGAGATTCCCAGCTTTGGCTTGGGCCACAAGCTCCTTATCTTCCGCTTCATCCATTCTTCCTCTCATTATTTTAGACACGGTTAGACCTTTTTTCTTAGCAACTTGCTCTTCTTAAATAAAATTAAGTTTCAAAGCTTTTGGTTGCTTTTACTTAAATTATGTCTCGATCTACCTTAAATTGACAGCAGGTAATTCTCTTGATAATATGGCTTTTCCTGGAGTAACCATGATTAAAAGATATTCTTTGCCTGAAATGATAAAAGTTTGGTCAGAGGAAAATAAGTTCCGGCGTTGGCTTGAAGTTGAGCTGGCCGTTTGTGAAGCCTGGGCCGAGCTGGGTAAGATCCCTCCTTCTTCTCTCGAAAACATAAAGAAAAAAGCGGCTTTCTCGGTGGAAAGAATTGAGGCTATTGAAAAGAAGGTAAAACATGATGTTATTGCCTTCCTGAATAACGTTGCTGAATATGTAGGCGAAGATGCTCGTTATATTCATCTCGGTTTAACCTCTTATGATATTGTGGATACAGCTCTCTCTCTCCTTCTCGTTGAATCTCTAGACATAATCATTCAAAAGGTAAGCAAGTTGAGGGAAGTTATAAAAAATCAAGCCCTTGAACATAAAAAGACGTTGATTGCTGGGCGAACTCATGGAGTTCATGCAGAACCAATTACCTTCGGCGTGAAGCTTCTTGTCTGGTATGAAGAAATGGGGCGTCATTTGCGCCGTTTAAACCAGGCCAGAGAGGTTATTCGAGTTGGCCGAATCTCTGGATCTGTCGGAACTTATATTCACCTTGATCCTCGGGTCGAGGAAATCGCTTTAACCAAGCTCGGCTTAATCCCAGCCAAGGTTTCGAACCAGGTTTTACAGCGCGATCGCCATGCGGAAGTACTGTTTGTCTTGGCCCTTATCGCCACCACCTTAGAGAAAATAGCTATTGAAATAAGACATCTTCAAAGAACTGAAGTTCAAGAAGTTGAGGAACCATTTACACCTGGTCAAAAGGGATCATCCTCGATGCCTCATAAAAAAAATCCGGTCCGAGCCGAAAGGATTTCTGGCCTAGCTCGAGTCATTCGCTCTTATCTTTTCACCGCCTTGGAAAATATTCCTCTGTGGCATGAACGGGATATCTCTCATTCTTCAGCGGAAAGAATAATTTTCCCTGATGCTTTTACCTTAATTGATTTTATTCTCCATGAAACCATTGATCTTATCAGTCACTGGACAGTATATAAAGAAAGAATGGCAAGCAATGTTTTTCTTACTCGAGGTTTAGTTTTTTCCCAAGCAGTGATGTTGGCCTTAACTGAAAAAGGAATGAACCGAGAAGAAGCTTACGAGGTAGTTCAGAAACTCAGCCTACGCTGTCTTGAAGAAAAAACCAATTTTAAGGAGCTCGTCTTGGAAGAAAAAGCTATTCGAGAGAGACTCTCTGTTGAAGAAATTGAGGCTTGTTTTCGTCTTGAGCCCTATTTAGAAAAAATTGATTTTATTTTTGAAAGGGTTTTGGGGAATGAAAGTTAGGGTTCTAGTCTGTTTGAAAAACGGCGTTCTTGATCCCCAAGGACAAACTGTCAGACATGCTCTTCATGTCCTTGGCTATCAACAAGTTAAGGATGTTCGCCAAGGCAAGGTTTTTGAAATTGAGTTGGAAGGGGTAGATAAGGATATGGCGTTCAAGCTTATTCCTGAGATCGCTGATAAGGTTTTAGCTAATCCAATAATTGAAACTTTCTCTTGGGAAATTTTGGAATAATTTAATGAAATTCGGGGTAGTCGTTTTTCCTGGTTCTAATTGCGATTACGATACTTATTATGTCTTAAAGGAGGTTTTAAATCAGCCGACTCTTTTTCTTTGGCATAAAGAGCCTGACCTTAAAGGAGTTGATTGCGTTATCCTTCCAGGTGGTTTTTCTTATGGTGATTATCTTCGATCAGGAGCTATTGCCCGGTTTTCTCCCATCATGCCTGCCATTGTGGAATTTGCTCATAAAGGCGGTCTAGTCCTTGGCATTTGTAATGGCTTTCAAATCTTATTAGAAGCTGGGCTGCTTGAAGGGGCTATGCTACGGAATAAAAATCTAAAATTTCTTTGTCAGCATGTTTGGATCAGAGTGGAAAATAATCAAACTCCCTTTACTCGAAAGACCAAGAAAGGCCAAATTTTAAAAATTCCTATTGCCCATTTTGATGGTAATTATTATGCTTCGTCCGAAACTTTAGACAAATTAAATAGAAATGGCCAAATTATTTTTCGTTACTGTACAGAGGATGGAGAAATTAATGAAAGGGCCAATGTTAATGGTTCAATGGAAAATATAGCGGGTATCACCAATAAAGCTGGTAACGTTTTAGGGATGATGCCCCATCCGGAACGTGCATCTGAAGTCCTTTTGGGGAGTCTTGATGGGTTAGCCATATTTCAATCGATTATTAATTCTTGAAATAGATTTGGAAAAATTTAACTCAAATTTCCATAAAATGGATTAAAAGATGATTTCAGAACAACTTCTCCGGGATCACAATTTAACTCGAGAGGAATATGAACGGATTGTCTATCTCATTGGACGGGAACCCAATTTGACTGAACTCGGCATTTTTTCTTTGATGTGGTCTGAGCATTGTAGCTATAAAAGCTCTAAAATCCATCTAAAAAAATTACCCACTACAAGTCCTAGGGTCATTCAAGGTCCAGGAGAAAATGCCGGGGTCATTGATCTCGGT
>JAOAFQ010000205.1 GCA_026416195.1 Candidatus Aminicenantota bacterium
TTATGCCTTTGAGTTAATGATGGCTCCTTATGCTGTAGGACATTTAAAAATGTCTTTTCTCCTTGAAGAATTAGGATATAAGCTTGAAAAAGAA
Source organism: Candidatus Aminicenantota bacterium (assembly GCA_026416195.1). Classification (GTDB taxonomy): domain Bacteria; phylum Acidobacteriota; class Aminicenantia; order Aminicenantales; family CALLJL01; genus CALLJL01. Next base: position 95 of record JAOAFQ010000205.1, read on the forward strand.
GACCGGTTCAAACTTTATTTAACTAATACGTCTCTTTCTAAAGAATCGCGTCTCGCCGGAAGAGTCAAAAAAGAAACGCCAATCTTGGTGATTCTGGGTAACTCGCCCTATGCAGGCCATTCAGCCAATAAAGGAAAATGGATTGACGAATTATTGAAAAAAGGATACACCCTGACCAATGGCAATAAAGATGAAGGCTATTATCAAGTCGACGGAAAGCCTCTTGGCGAAAAGAACCCCAAATGGCTTCAGGATGATTATGTCAAGTTTATTCGCTTTGCCCAATGGAAAATTGACCAAGCTGGGGAGGGTGTCTTAGGATACATTTCGAACCATAGCTATCTTGACAACCCAACCTTCCGAGGCATGCGCCAGTCTCTGATGAAAAGTTTTGATGAAATTTATATTTTAGATCTGCATGGAAACAGCCTGAAAAAAGAGAAGTGCCCTGATGGCTCAAGGGATGAATATTTGATATTATGCAGGGAGTGGCCATCGGGCTTTTTATCAAGAAAAAAGGCCCGAAGAAAAGCTGTGCTGTTCATCATTCCGAGTTATGGGGACTTAGGGAGACAAAGTATCGGTGGCTCGAAGAAAATGATATTAAGACGACAAAATGGAAGAAAATTCATCCGAAATCAGAATTTTATCTCTTTATTCCTCACCATGAAAACCTTTTCAAAGCTTATCAAAAATTTTTAAAAATAACCGATATTTTTAATTTAAATAGCGTGGGAATCGTTACCGCCAGAGATAATTTGACTATCCATTGGAGCCCTGATGAGGTGTGGACGACAGTCTTAAACTTCTCAAAAATGGATAAAGAACTGGCGCGTCAGGCCTATAATTTAGGGAAAGATGCGAAGGATTGGAAAGTAGAATTGGCCCAAAAAGATTTAATCGAAAGCGGTCTCGATAAACGAAAGATTATCCCGATCCTCTACCGTCCTTTTGACATACGTTATGCCTATTACACTGGAAAGTCTCGAGGCTTCATCTGCAGGCCTCGCCCTGAGGTGATGCAACATATGCTGGCCGGGAGAAACTTGGCCCTGGTATTCGTTCGTCAAATAAAAGCCTTTCCCTCCTGGCATCACTGCTTCGTGTCTAAACTTATAATTGAAAGTTGCCTAATTTCAAACTCGACAAGCGAAATATCCTACATAGCGCCCCTTTACATTTATCCTGAAAAAAAACGAGGTGATCTTTATAATGATCCGCATTTGCTGGAGTCTCAAGCCAATCTGAAGCCAGGATTGCTGGCAGCGTTAGAGAAGGCTTACAAACGAAGCCTTACCCCAGAGCAGATATTCCAATATATTTATGCAGTACTGTACGCCCCAACCTATCGGGAGCGATACATAGGTCTTCTACGTTTAGGCTTTCCGCGCATCCCCTTCGCCGCCGAATGGCGAGTTTTTAAAGCTCTGACCGGGCTAGGGGAGCGGCTAGTTGGCCTACACCTGCTTTGC
>JAOAFQ010000068.1 GCA_026416195.1 Candidatus Aminicenantota bacterium
CCCTTTACGCCCAGTAATTCCGAGTAACGCTTGCCCCCTACGTATTACCGCGGCTGCTGGCACGTAGTTAGCCGGGGCTTCCTCTGAGGGTACCGTCAACCCTTTGCAGGGCTTCTTCCCCTCTGACAGGGGTTTACAACCCGAAGGCCTTCATCCCCCACGCGGCGTCGCTGCGTCAGGCTTTCGCCCATTGCGCAATATTCCTCACTGCTGCCTCCCGTAGGAGTCTGGGCCGTGTCTCAGTCCCAGTGTGGCCGGACACCCTCTCAGGCCGGCTACCCGTCATCGCCTTGGTAGGCCATTACCCTACCAACTAGCTGATAGGACGCGGGCCCATCCCCAAGCGCCTTGCGGCTTTGACCCTAGAAGCTTGTGCTCCAGGGTATTATGCGGTATTAGCCCCGCTTTCGCGAGGTTATTCCTCACTCGGGGGTAGGTTACCCACGCGTTACTCACCCGTTCGCCACTGGCTTCGGATGTTGCCACCCGAAGCCCGTTCGACTTGCATGTGTTAGGCACGCCGCCAGCGTTCACTCTGAGCCAGGATCAAACTCTCCAGTTTATAAAGAACCCTTGCAGGTCCTTTATTCCCTGAAAAGTCTTAAGCAATTCTGGAGTGATCCTTGTCGCTCCGCTTTGTTTTCAAAGAACTGCTTCTCTCTATCCCGAGAGAGATTGAAATGTTTTTAAAGAGCTTAACTTGATAAGGCCTTTCGCCCTAGATCCTCTGGTTTCCCGCCAGAGGGCGATAATAATAATAAATAGAAAATTACTGCTTGTCAAGATGTTCTTTCTAATATTTTTGTATTTTTGTTCTTTTATTTCTTTAGCCACTAAAATGTCAACTCTCGTTGCCGAGGAAAAATTTTTCTCACTTGTCTTTTGTCGCCAATCGTCGTCATTTCTCCTGAAATCCTAATCAGCTTCCCTTATTTTCCCTATGAGCTATGGCACGACTTATGCTTGCTTTAAAAGAAAGGAGAAAGAGAATGCACGTAAAAAGAATTGGCTATAGCTTAATTGAAGCCATTGTCGCCTTGGCCTTGGTAATTTCAATTATGACAGGCGTTATTCAGGTTATAGCTCAAGCGGCAAAACTTAAAAATAAAATTGACCAATTAAATTTGATGACTTCCCTTCTGCTTAATCAACTCGAAGAATTAAGGTGCGTCAAACCAGTCCAGACCGAATTATTAACCGAAAAAGAAGGTGAAATTCTCGATCCAAATTCAGACGAAAGATTTTTATGTCGATGGAAATGGATTCCTGAATCACCTCAGGCCTATCGAATTGAAATTCAAATAAGCTCTACTTCTTATCCACAAAAAAAGTTGGAGGCCACTCTTTGGATATTGCCTATGCTTGGGTTCTAATTGATGACTAAGATAATTAATCGAAATAATCAAACTAAAGCCTGTGGACTAACTCTTATCGAATGCCTTTTAGCTGCATCATTGATGCTTTTGATAATCATGGCCACGGTAGAGCTATCCAGGGGTTTCAGGCGGCTATTTTTTAGCTTAAAAAAGTCCCAAGAATTTTATCAAGAAATTTGGGCCGGACAGGATAAATTGAGAAGAGACCTAGCTAAGGCCGGTTATGGCCTTGAAGCCTGTCTGGCCTATGGCCTAATTATGTCGCTTGAATCAAAAGATAATGGACTGGCCATTTATTCAAGAGAAGCTACTTTTCCTTTGAAGCCCGATATCGCCTCCGGTTCAACCGTTATCCCAATTTCCCATAATAATTCCATAAGTCGAGGCCAACTAGGAGCGATAATCGACGATAAAAAAGGAGAGCTTTTTCGAGTGAATAAGGTTGAAAAAGAAAAGATTTATTTATCTCAGCCTTTAAAAGAAAGCTACTTGGCCGGAAGCTTAGTTTTAGTGATTGAGGAAATTTTTTATTATCTAGATCGAAATAATCAGATTTTACGACGTCGAGTCAATTCCAGTTCAGGTCAACCACTTTTGGAAAACGTCACGGAGTTTAATTGGTTAATTGGAAATGAGGGAAAAGTTCAAATCACTTTACTTTTTAAATTAGAAGTCGGGGGTAAAAGGGAGATTCTAAATGAAATCAAAATTTTTCCTAAGAATGCCGTTTTGCACCAAACTAAACTGTTTTAAATGTCTCTTTAACTTTAAATATCAAAAAATTTTTCGTCATGGTTCGCTCTATTTCTTCCCAGTTTTCTTGATTTTTTTATCTATGTCTATTGGAACACTCATTCTGACTCAGATTCATTTAAAGCTTGGTGGTGTTAGAACAAATCTCGCTCTTAGCCATCTAGCGGCTGAGAACGGTCTGAAAATGGCATATCTTTTTCTCTGGGAAAAAGCCCTGGAATTACAAGCGCCAAAAGCTATTTCTGAATCAGACTGGCAACTTTTGATAAGTCACGCTGATCCTAAACTTTATAGCTGGCTCCTCTGCAGGCTTTTTAATTTAGAATTTCCTCTTTCTCTTTCTTCAACCTGGCAAAAAATGATTTGGAAAACTGAAGTTAGCCTTACTTCTCCAAAAATTACCTATATTGGCAATTATGGGCTGGCCGAATTTTTAATTGATTTTAAAGCGACAGGAAAAATTGAGCCTTCTTCTTTATCAACTTTCTCAAAAATGGTGGCTCAAGCTTGTCTCGCTGTGGGCTATTTACCTTTAAATTTTTTTCCTCTTTTGATCGAAAAAAATCTTCCGTCTGAAGAACAAATAAATTATCTTAAAGCCATTAAAATTGAGTTGGCCACTAACAATAAGTTTTTGCCTTCAATTAAGCCTATTTTCAGTCAGACAGTAATAATATCAAGAAGGATTAACCAATTTCTTGAAAGGGGGTTGAAAATTAACCTTTTTGAACCTAATAAAATAAATTCATTGATTCTTCGCCAAGTTTTAGGCCTTGAAAATAAAAAAGAACCGGTTCCTGACGGGGTATATTTAATCCAAGACGATCTCGGCCTCGGAGGAATTTTCGTCCAGGGAGATTTGGATAAGTTTTTATTGGCGATTGAAGATGGCTATCAAGTTATGCTTTTTCAACAAGATAATAAAACCTGGCAATTACGTTTTAATCCTTATTCGGGCCAAACCATTTGGCAAACGCCAGAAAACAACCAAATTTTTAATTCCCTTCCTAATGAGGTTATTTTGGTCAATGGAAATATTCTGTCTTTTGGAGGAAAACAAAGCGATGTTTTAATATCAGAAAGAGACTTGCCTATTTCTATTATGCCGGGAATAAATATATCTTTAGTGGTTTCAGGAAATATAAATATTACATCTTCTATTGTCCAATCAAATTTGTCCATTCTTCCCGGTATTCCCTATCTTCAAAAGCGCCAATCTCAAATAATCATTTTTTCGACAGAAAAAGATTTAATAACCGGTGAAGATAAAGAAGCTTCTATTATTATCAATCCTACCCAGGGGAACATTGTTATCGAGGCAAATTTAACTGCCTTAGGGAAAGGCTTAAAAGTCGATAGTTTAGGAAAGCAAGTCACAATCTGGGGAGGGATCCAAACAACTGACATTAATAATATCTCTTCTAATATAAAAATAATCCCGCCTCCAAATATTAATCATCTTTTAAAAACGGAAAACTTAGTTCCTTTGACCGTTAAGCCTATGGCCGTGCTTTTTCAGCTTAAACCAATTGAATGGAAAGAATATGAAAGAATTTATCCTAATTAGAAGAGGTTATACTCTTTTCGAGGGCCTTATGGTTCTCTCAATTTTTGTCGTGCTTTTTATTTTGAGTTGGCCTTTTCTAGATAGAGTACGAGGTCGCTATGATCTCGAAATGGCCGTCTGGGAGATTCATAGCAAAATGAACCATTTAAAATATTTAGCTATCAAAGATTCAGTTCCTTATCGGCTAAGGATAATTAATCCAAGTTACTCGGTGGAAAAGTATGAGCCTCTATCGTCTCAATGGAAAAAGGTAGAGCATAAGGTTTTTCCCCATCTCAATTTAGAGGCCAGCAATTCACCTATTTTTTATCCTGAAGGAACGGTCTCTAATCTTGCTTCAATAACAATTTCTAATGCTTTTGGTAAATATCGACTCACCCTTGCCATTTCAGGAAGAATCAAAATTATTCGTTTGACTTGAGATATTGGTCAATGGCCTCCATGAGAGAAAAATATTCAAAAGGATAGGCCAAATAACCATCAGCACCCAACTCATTAACTAGATCGGGCATTTTTTCTTCCGAAATTTCGGGGCTAAAAATTAGAACAGGAACTCCCCGTAATTTTTCATCTTGTTTTATTCTCTTAATAAAATCCTTTTTATTTTTTTCTTGTGGGCTAATCTCAATAAAAATAACATTGGGCTTAATTTCCATTAGCTTTTCGAGGTTCTTTCGAGTTGGTAATATAGTTTCAACTTTCAAATGCATCTTTCCTAAATACATAACAAGCTGGGTATAGGCAGCTGAGACTTTAGAAACGACAGCAACTGTTCCTTCTCTTTTTTGCTTGCCAGCGAATTTTTCGACAACCTTCAAGAGATGCTTAGGGTCACAAGGTTTTTTCAGAAAATCTTTAATTCCTATCCTATAACACTCTTCTACGAATTTCGGAATTGTCATTCCTGAAAGGGCTACTATTGGAATATTTTTCGTTTCCGGCATATCCAAGAGCTTCATTGCAGCTTCAAGCCCATGCATCCCAGGAAGGATCATATCTAAAATTATTAAGGCTGGATTTCCTTTTTTAGCTAATTCAATTCCTTCATTGGCCCTTGCCGCGACTAAGACTTCATAACCCGAGCTTTTTAATTGTCGACTAATAAATTCACTTTGGACAGGATCATCCTCAATCAATAATATCTTTGCTTTGGCCATATTACCCCTTTACATTCTTTTAATATTTAATCATACATTTTTTTAATATTTATTGTCAAAATCAAATCAATTTGTCTCTAAATTATCGTCCTTACGTTAACCTAGAAAAGCCGCTTCATTGAGAAATGATTGCAATTACCTCTTTTTTCCTATATAAATTTTTCTGATAAAAGGAGGTCCGCTAATGCGATCTTATAAATTTAAATTATCAATCATATTCTTGGTTATTCTTATCATTTTCCCCATCAATCCTCTCCTCTCGCAAGAAAAATATAAAGTCCCTCCCCCTGAGATCATTAAGATTCTTGAAGCACCTCCCTTTCCCAGGGCCATTCTTAATCCAAATCGAGATTTAATGCTCCTTGTAGATTACGAATCAATGCCCTCAATTGCTGAGCTAGCTAAACCATTTTTACGCCTTGCTGGAATCAGAATTACCCCTCACAACAATAGCCAGCAACAGCTTACGTATAATACAGGTCTCTCTTTACTTTTCTTGAAAACCAATAAAATTCAAAAAATCTCGCTTCCTGAAGGCATAAAGTTCGGGATGCCTCGCTGGTCCCCCGATGGAGCGAAATTTGCTTTTCTTAGATATAAGGAGAACGGAATTGAAATTTGGGTTGTTAATGCTATAACTGGCTCCACGAATGTTCTCAATTTACCGCCAATAAATGCAGTCCTTACCTCTGGATTTATTTGGCTTCCGGGTGGTCAGAAAATATTAGCCTTTACCGTTCCCGAAGGCCGAGGTGCTATCCCGTTAAAACCAATTGTTCCTGAAGGACCAGATATTCAGGAGACAGCCGGCAAATTCTCTCGCGCCTGGACTTACCAAGATCTTCTTACTTCTCCTTATGACTGTGATATGTTTGATTATTACGCTACTTCCCAATTGATAGAAGTAGATATTAATACTGGAGCAACCCGTAAAATTGGACCACCAGGGGTATATTCTTCGGCTGAATATTCTCCGGATGGCAATTATATCTTGATTGACCGAATTAAAAGGCCCTATTCTTACCATGTTCCCTACCGCAATTTCCCTCACAGTTATGAAATCTGGGATAAAGACGGTAATTTCGTTCATTTAGTAGCTGATTTGCCACTGGCCGACGAAGTTCCGGTTAATGGAGTTCCCAAAGGGGTCCGCTCACCTGAATGGCAGCCACTCAAATCAGCTTCTCTTATCTGGGTAGAAGCGCTAGATGAAGGTGATCCCGAAAAGCAGGTGCCTCATAGGGATAAAATTATGGTCCTAAATGCTCCCTTTAAAGATCAACCCATTGAAATTATGCGACTTGAGAATCGATTTGCTGGCATAGAATGGCTTGGACAGCCTGGGCTGGCCTTTGTTACAGAGACCAATTGGCGAAAGCGTTGGCGGACAACTTTCCTTAAAGATTTTGAGCATCCTGAAAAGCCCGCTCGCAAAATTTTTGATTTAAGCACTTTCGACGCTTATAATGACCCAGGAAGGCCGGTAACGATAAGTACCATAAAAGGAGAAAGAATTGCTTTGCAAGAAAAAGAGTGGATATATTTGGCCGGAAGCGGAGCTTCGCCAGAAGGGGATCGACCTTTCCTAGATCGATTTAATTTAGTGACTGGAGAAAAAAAGCGTCTTTTTCGTTGTCCACCAAAACGATATGAGTCTTTTGTTGGTTTTTCAGGCATAAGCAAGGACATAATTATTATTACTTCTGAATCCCAAACTGAGCCCCCTAATTATTTTCTTTATAATTTAAAAACAAATAAAAAAACTCCTTTGACCAATTTCCCTGATCCGGCCCCTCAACTTACTGCTATGCGCAAACAACTAATTAAATATAAACGCAATGATGGCGTTGAACTTTCAGGTATGCTTTATCTTCCCCCTGGATACAATGAAGGGGAGAGACTTCCGGTTGTTGTTTGGGCCTATCCACGTGAATATACTGATCCTCAAACGGCTGGTCAGGTGCGTGGATCACCTTATAGATTTACTTTCTTGCGAGGAGCTTCTCAGTTATTCTTCGTTACTCAAGGTTATGCTGTCTTAGATGATGCTCAAATGCCTGTAATTGGCGATCCAAAAACAGTGAATGATACCTTCGTTGATCAGATTGTCGCTAATGCTAAAGCGGCCATTGACACTCTTGAGGCTCTCGGTATAGCTGATCCGAAAAGAGTTGGAGTAGGAGGTCACAGTTATGGCGCCTTTATGACAGCGAATCTACTGGCTCATTCGGATTTATTCTCAGCCGGGATTGCCCGGAGCGGAGCTTATAATCGAACTCTGACGCCCTTCGGCTTTCAAAATGAAAGACGCACTCTGTGGGAAGCACCTGAGACTTATATTAAAATGTCTCCCTTTATGTTTGCTCATAAGATCAATGAGCCTATTTTGTTAATCCATGGACAAGCTGATAATAATGCTGGTAC
>JAOAFQ010000103.1 GCA_026416195.1 Candidatus Aminicenantota bacterium
TTCCAGGCTTGACCAAGCGATGCGGTCTCTTCATTCTCTTCAAGAATTGTACGAAACCGCCGTGAAGGGTTCTTCTTACACTCTACCTCTATCGGGGAAGGCTGCTCAGATTTTCTTCAATTCTCATTTGATCTATCTCATTGCTATGACCGATGACAATGAGGATAATCTCGGACATAGCCAGTTTGTGGCCGCCTATGCCCTTCTTTTGGCCAAAGCTATGGGAATTGAGGATGAAAACTTCCTAGTGAATTTGCAGAGGGGGGCCTTGCTCCATGATATTGGCAAAATAGGCCTGCCTCCTTCTGTCCTTTGCAAACCTAATTTATTAACTCCTCTAGAAAGAGAGATAATTAAAGAGCATCCTCTCATAGGGTTTTTACTTTTGCAAGAATACCCATTTTTACAAGGAGCGACTGAAATCGTCCTTTATCATCATGAATGGTATGATGGGCAAGGGTATCCCTTTGGTTTAAAAGGAGAAGAAATTCCTTTGGCGGCGCGAATTTTTTCGCTAGCTGATACCCTTGACGCCATCATTTCTGACCGGCCCTATCGCCGAGGCCGCGATTTTAAGGCAGCTGTGAGCGAAATAGAAAAAGGTAGTGGGACGCAGTTTGATCCGACTATTGTTGATGTTTTTCTCTCTCTTCCAGAAGAAAAATGGCAACAGGTTAGAGCTCAGGCTATTAGCCTCTTTCGCCTACCTCTAATTCACTAAAAAGAGGCGAGGCAACTCTTTTTCTTTCTAAGGCAACAGAATCTATTATTTCCGCCAAATGATATATACCCCTTATTTTTTTCTCTTCGGCCAGTCCTGATTTGAGTTGAAAGAGACAGCCAGGACATTCCGTGATAATGAATTCGGGTGCTAGCACTACGATTTTTTCTTTCTTTTTCGACCAAATTTTTGCGGCTACTTCCGGATGGCGGAAAGAAAAGACACCACAAAAACCACAGCAAGCGGTTAGATCGCTTTCAACCGTAACTTTCAACCCAAATTTTTCTAACCAGGCTTGCCTTTTTTCCTTTTTTATGCCTCTAGCCTCTAAATGGCAAGGAGAGTGATATAAAATTCGCCGACCCAAAAGATAAGCTTCGGGGACGAAAGGGACACCCGCCCACTCCAAAAAGGAAACAACATCATGAATTTTTGGTTTCCAGAGAAAAGCCTCCGGTTCTATTTGAGGGTAGATTTGCGTTAAAACATGATATCCTGTAGGGCAAAAAGTGAGAATAACGGCGGGATCGTATTTTTTCCATGAAGTCAAATTTTTATAAACAAGTTCTTTTAAACCAGCTAGATCACCTAAATGGAAACTTGGGGCTCCACAACAAGCCTGATCTAAAGGCATGAGGGGTTCGAAACCAGCAGCTTCGAGCCAAGAGCCTGTTTTTTCAGCCACAGAAGGGAAGAAGAGATGATTAAGACAGCCCTCAAAAAGGTAAATTAAAGGCTTATTTTTATCTTTAATTTGAGGCGAGATGGAAGAGCGCTTGGTGGTTTGGAGAAGAGGCAGTCGTTTTCCCTTTATCCAAATTAAAGGCAGGGGTTTAAGATAATTATCTTTGGACCATAATTTTTGAAAAGGTCGAAAAAATTGAATGACCTTGTCCTGAAATTCTCTTTTCTGCATAAAAAAAGAAAGTAGTCTTTCCCCCCATTTAGGTCCAAGTTCATTTTTTAGCTGAGCAATTAGTTCGCCAGTATGAATTCCCACCGGGCAAAATATTTCACATTTTTTACAGTCAGCACAAAGAGAAAGAAGAGCTTCAATTTCTTCAATTGACCTAGTCATAAAAGTAAAAAGAAGGCCAATACCACCCGGATAAACTGGTCCGCCGTAAATATGGCCACCAAGACTCTGGAAAACAGGGCAGACTAGCATGCAGCCACCACATTTGAGACAAGTCAAAATTTCTTGATATTTGTCGTTATTCACTAAAGCTAGGCGCCCATTATCGAGCAGAATAATATGCACTTCTTCGGGTCCATGAACGCCAATAACTGGCTCCTTTTCAATGTCAGTAGTTGAACTTGGGCCAGTAATGAAAGAAACATATGAAGTTATTCTCTTCCCGCTGGCTGAAGCCACCAGAGCTTTAATCAAAGTACTGGCTTGCTCCATGGTGGCGACAATTTTTTCTACCGTGACAATGGCCACATGGACAGGGGGCAATGTGGCCACTAATCTCGCATTGCCTTCATTGCTTATAATAACGAGAGTCCCAGATTCAGCGATAGCTAGATTGGCTCCTGTAAGGCCAAGATCAGCCTGAAAAAAAAGAGGCCGTAAATATTCCCGAGCCGCCCGAGTAATTTCCTTGGGAACTGGCGGAATTGGTCGGCCGAGATGCTGACTTAAAAGGGCGGCAATTTCTTCCTTAGTTTTATGAAGGGCTGGCGCGGTTATATGAGATGGTCTTTCTTTAGCCAATTGAACTATCCATTCGCCTAAGTCAGTCTCGACAACTCGAAGGCCCTTTTTTTCTAGAAAATCATTTAAACCTATTTCCTCACTCACCATGCTTTTGGCTTTAATGATTAGTTTGGCCTGGCGCGTCCTGATAATTTTCTCTAAATGGTTTAAAGCTTCATTACCCGAGTTAGCCCAATAGACTTTAGCACCGGCCTCCGTTGCTCGGTTTACAAATTCTTTTATTAACTCAGGAAGCCGATTAAGATTCTCTTCTCTAATTTGGCGAGCTTTGGCCTTTAGATCTTCAATCGGGAAAGACTGAGCTAATTGTTCATACTGCCGCCAATGATGGCTAGAAGCTCTTTGAAGCGCCAATTCAAGATTCTTATTTTCTAAGGCTTTCTTAATAAAGTTTTTTTTCCGACGACAAAGCCACATTAGTTGCCTCTTTTAAGCTGTTTGAGATAGGTCTGAGGGTCGACAAGAATTTCCCTAGGTTTACTGCCTTCAGAAGGGCCAATAATACCCTCCCTTTCCATCTGATCGATTATCCGAGCCGCCCGATTATAGCCAAGTTTCAAGCGGCGTTGAAGATAAGAAGCTGAGGCTTGGCCAGTAACCAAAACTAATTCGACTGCTTTCTCATAAAGTTCATCTTTCTCTTCATAACCTAGATCGAGTTCATCAGGGGTGCTCTTGATTACTTTGATAAGGTTCTCATCATAAGAAGGTGCTCCTTGTTCCCGAACAAATTTAACTAAGCGAGTAATTTCTGCAACTGAGATATAGGCACAATGCAAGCGAATAAGTCGGGGATAATTGGGTGGCAGGAAAAGCATATCGCCAAGACCGAGCAGTTTTTCAGCCCCTACGGTATCAATAATTATTCGAGAATCGACTTTAGAGGGAACTCTGAAGGCAATCCGACAGGAAAAATTGTTTTTGATTGTTCCGGTGATGACATCAATGGATGGCCTTTGAGTGGCCATAACGAGATGAATGCCCACCGCTCGAGCCAGTTGAGACAAGCGAGTTATACAATAATCTATTTCCTGAGCCCCCACCATCATTAATTCAGCCAACTCATCAATAATAATGACAATATAAGGAAGGGGCTTAAGCTTTTCTTTTTCTTCTGGACTGAGGCGCCCTTTTTTTTCTTCAAGGATTTGTTTGACCAAACTATTATATTGTTCAATGTTTCTCACCTTCATTTTGTACATGAGGTCAAGGCGTTCCTTCATCTTGCGGATCGCATCCATCAAAATAGGACCGGCTTTTTTGGGGTCATTAACGACTGGGCTAAGTAGATGGGGAATGCCTTCATAAAGGGTGAATTCGAGACGCTTAGGATCAATCAAGATCAATTTAACTTCCTCTGGGGTGGCTTTATATAAGATGCTAGCAATTAGGGCATTTAAACAGACGCTTTTTCCTGTGCCGGTAGCTCCGGCTATAAGTAAATGAGGCATAATGGCCAGATCAGTGACGTAAACTTCGCCATGCACCGTTTTACCAAGTGCGAAAGTCAGTTTAGAAGGTGATTTGATAAATTTTTCTGATTGGATTATATCGCGCAACCTGATTATTTCTCTTTTGTTGTTAGGAATTTCAACTCCTAACGAGCTTTTTCCAGGAATCCTTTGAATTCGAACTGACTCAGCCCCTAAAGCCAGAGACAAATCTTCAGCCAAACTAGCCACTTGACTGACCTTAATTCCTGGATTGGGATAAAATTCATAGGTAGTAATAACTGGTCCGGGGTGATATTCTCTCACTTCACCTTCGACTTTAAATTCCTTGAGTTTTTCTTCAATGCGAATTTTTTTTTCATAAAGTTCGTTTCGATCAATTTGCTCGGCCGGCTGGCCGGGTTCGAGGAGATTGAACGGAGGGAAGTGATAGCCACCTCTCGAGACCAACTCCGGGAAAAGAAGTTTTTCTTCTTTTCTAGAAGCCAGCTCTGGCGATAACGGAGAGGTTAAAGAAGGTTCTTTGACCTCAGTTCGAGTACCTTTGTCCCTGGGCGGAATAATTTTTTCTTCGTCTTTAATTTTTTCTCTAACTTTCCCTTCTGGACTTTTAGATTTGATTTTTTCGGCGGCTTGAACCGGTGGGGCATATTTTTCAAGAATTTTTTGTCTCATTTTCACCTTGGACTTAGTCTGTTGAAAGCGAGCGACGCGAAGGTGAATTTCTTTCAAAGTAAGCTGGCAAAAACGTTGGCTAACTGATAAGAGCTGTTGTAAAGAAAATTCGGTAGTTAAGAGAAGAAAGAGAAGCAGCGAGCAGCCAAGAAAGATTAATGAACCTGTCCGATTAAAGAGGCTTAAAAGAAGGGAGGCTAAAAGATGGCCGAGAAGACCACCAGGCTGAATCTCCCCTCCACCCCATCGGAACTGAGGGAAGAGAAGGGCTGAAAGAGGTGTCAAAATTAAGAGCAAAACCATCATCGAAGCGATGGAGAGCCACCATTTTTTCCAAGTAGCCTTTTTGAGCATCCGGAAAAAGATTAGAGCGAGAAGAAAAGGAATGAGAAAGGCTGAAAGGCCAAAAAAAATTAAAAGAGAATCGGCTAAATAGGCGCCAACCCTTCCCCCATAATTATGAATTTTTTCTTTGGGCGGGGTGATCTGAGCCCAGGAAGGGTCATGAATGTTATAACTGATTAAACTTAGAGCAGCAAAAAGGGCCAGGGCAAGACAAAGGAGACCGATTAGCTCAACCAGAAGCTGCTTTTTCTGGCCCACAGAGGAAGAGGCAGGCTCTGCTTCGCTGGTCGCTTTTTTTCGTTTTTTCATTTTTTTAATTATAACACAGCTTTTCTTGTCCAGGCCAAGTCAATCTTCTTCTACGGCTTCCAATTGAACTCGCAATTTAATTCTTTTGTTTTGTCTTAAAATTTCAAGTTCGACAATATCCCCGATTTCGTGCTTTTCTAAGAGAAAAGCCAGGTCATCATAGTTTTTTACCGATTGACCATCGACCGCGACAATAATATCGCCCAGGATATATTCTCCTCTAGAAGTTCGAGAAATTCCTCTTAAGCCAGCTTTAGCCGCATTACTTTCAGGATAAACCCGAGCGACAATAATTCCTTTGACCCCTAAGCGGGCCGCAATCGAATCGGAGACAACTGAAACCCCCAGGCCGGGTCTCATAAATTTACCGTACTTGATCAATTGGGGCACGACCCTTTTAACAGTGTCTACAGGAATAGCGAAACCAATGCCAGCATAAGCTCCAGAGGGTGAAACAATCGCGGTGTTGACGCCGATAAGTCGACCTTTAGAATCAAGAAGAGGACCACCAGAATTACCTGGATTAATGGCGGCATCAGTTTGAATAACATTATGGATTTTTCGATCCGTCATTGAGGTGATCTCCCGGCCAAGAGCACTAACGACGCCAACCGTTAAGGTGTGATCAAGACCGAAAGGATTACCGATAGCCAGGACCTTTTGGCCTACTTGAAGCCCCGCTGAAGTCCCTAAAGGAATAGGATTAAGAAGCTGTGCTGGAGCTTTTATTTTTAGAACAGCCAAATCTTTACTTGGAGCTACCCCCACAAGTTCAGCCGAATAAGTGTTATTATCAGCTAAAGTAACATTAAGGGCACTGGCACCTTCTACCACATGATAATTAGTGACAATATGGCCATTTTTATCCCAAATAAAACCGCTGCCTGTCCCTTTGGGAATTTCAAAGACATCCAAAGTGAAAAAATCACGGCGGAGAACTAGGCTGGTAATAAACACCACGGAAGGGGCAGTTTTTTGGAAAATTTCAATGGTATTTTTTTCATCTTCAAGTAGTTCCGATGATTGAGCTCTTAAGCTTGTCGGCCAAAGCAGTAAAAGGCCTAGAAGACTGAAAATTATTTTTTTGACCAATAGACTCATTTAGATAACTCCTTAGACTTTATTTTATCGCCAAATGCCTTTTTATGGATTAGATTAGGCCATTTCAATGGATTTGGTCTGAACAGTCCAGAGGTAAAGGTATCTCTTTTATTTCTGGCCCCCCTGCTTTATCGACGCAATCCAAGTCTTTATAAAAATCATAGCCAACAAAGAGTCGAAAAGCCGGGGGCAAAATTCCCAGTCTTTGGTCAATGTTCACTGGTGCTTTAATCGCTCCCTCAGTTGACCCAAGGCGGCCAGAAAAGATAATTATTTTTTGTTTTTGCTGATTGTCAAGGTCACTGATTTCTATCCAAGGATTGAGAACTTCATCATTTCCCCATCTTAATTCTCCTCCATAAAGAGAAGAGCGGAGTCGCCAATTGTTTTCCTGAGCCCAGAGCAAGATTTTTTGAAAATATTCTTCACCGCGTTTTCCTTCGATTTTTTGATAGACGAAAACAAGCTTGACTGGCTGCTCAGGAGACCAATCCACCCCAGCTTTAACCAATTTCATTTCTTGGCGGAAAAAAGATTCAGGGGATTGAAGCAAGGGCAGACGCAGGAACTTAATTTCATAGCCTAGATATAATTGACAACCCGGTTTTAAAGGAGGTATTTCTTGAGATGTCTTAAAATTGATTGTTTCGCCACTTTTTATTTCTTGAGGATAGAAAGGCCAGAAAAAAATGGGGTTCCCTTCTTTGTCTTCTGCTCTTAAATATAAATTTTTTATTATTTCTTCGGCTTGATTTATAGCTCTGGCCTCAAAGGAGATGGTTATTTCCCAAGTTGGGCTGTTTGTCCTTGGTTTCAAACAGAGCCAGTGGGCGTAACTTTGAAAAAAACCGGGAAAGGACGGATCTGGACGACGACTCAAGCGGTAAATTTTAAGAGTAGGATTATGCAAATCGATAAGATACTCATTCCAAGAAGGTTCAAAGGTTTTAATTAACACTGCCTTTTCCTCTAAAGATTGATAGAATTGAGCCTCTTCGGGAAATTCTTGGGGAAAGCGCGTAAAGCGAGCAAACATGATATCACTCGTAATTAAATAATCAATTCGACGCCGAGCCAGCCACTCTAAGTCTGCCTGATAAAGGGCATGACGGTAAGTGACTCGATAGCGCTTACGGGAAATCTGAGGGCAATAAGACTCAAGGGCTATTCTTGTTCCTTGAGGAATATTAGCTTCTATCCAATGTTTAGCTAATGTTCTTGTATCTTCCTGCAGGAGAGAGTAATTAAAGCGACTTACTTTCCATAATGAGGGAGTGAGAATAAGGATAAAGATAAAAGAGGCCATTTTTTTTTGATCAAAGCGAGCCAGCAGGCCAGGCCATTTAAAAAAAGTTAGATAGTGAATCAGCCGAATAAAACTAATGACGCCAATTAAAATAAAGAAAGGGGCTAGATTCAGAAGATAACGGGTAGCTCGAGTTTTCCAAAAACCCATGATGATAAAGAGGATGAGAGGAAAAGATAGAAGAATTAACCCTTTTTTCTCTGGTTTTAAAAGTAACCAAATAATCCCAGCATAAACAAAAAATTGGAAAAGAAAGCCCACATTTTCAGCGAAGCCATACTGAAGATAGAAAAGCCAGGCTGGTTGAGCCGTTGAGGAGCCAAAGTGACCTAAACTGAAAAGGTGTGATGATTGCCAGCGGAAATCACGCCAGAAAGTTGAATAATCGAGGAGGGCATATGGGGTTCCCAAAAAAAAGATAAGGATAAAAGTTATCCCCCAAATGATTAGGCCAAAATGAGATGAGAGCGACCACCATTTCTTCCTTTTTTCATGAAGAGAAAAAAAATGGGCTAGGAAAAGAGGGATAATTAAAAAGTGACCTCCATATTTAGTGGTAAAGGCTAACCCAGCAAATAGTCCGGATAGAAAATAGTCGCAACCTCCTCCCCCTTTAAATATCTTGAATATAAAAAAATAGCTAAGAACAAGAAATAAAACCATGGGCGCATCAGGAACAAGATAATGAGAGATCTTGTTATGCTCAGGGGAAAAGATTAAAGCTAAAGCGGCTAACAATCCTCCATAAGGGCCTATCAAGAAATTCCCTAGATAATATAGAGCCAGAATTGTCCCGACACTCATGGAGACGGTGAGAAGTCGACCAAGAAGCATATAGGTAGTTGGATTCCGACCAAAACCAGCGATAAAAGCCTCCATAGAGGTGAATTTGCCCTCAAGGCCAAGATGGTGGCCGATGAGATAATAAAGTTTCCATATCCCAGCTACTGTATAAGTATATAGGGAGGGAACATGAAAGAAATGGGGATTGAGATCGCCCCGTAAATAGTTGAGAGCAATCTGGGCAAAACGTTCTTCATCCACGTGATAAATAAAAGGCAAACTGAAATTTATCCCCCAAAGCCGAATGATTAAGGCCAGACAAAGGATTATCCAGGGGAAATATCTCTCAACCCTTTTTTCTTTCATGATAATGGCAATATATCTAAATAAATTAGTTCATTCAAGGTCAGGATGGTCTATCAATGGACGTTTCTTGACATGATAAAAGCATTCCATTAACGTAAATCTAGACCAATGCTAAATTTAAAAGAGACAAAAAGCATTGTTGCCCTAGTTGGTTGTTCTGATTATAAACTTGAATCTTTAAAAAAAGCTTTGTCCATAGCTTTTGATCTAATTGGGGGAATTAAGACGATAGTTAAGCCAAACCATAAAATTCTTCTTAAGCCCAACATTATGATGCCCAAGCCGCCTGGTCATCCAGCCAATACTCACCCTAATTTGATAAAGGCAGTAGCTGAGTTGTTTCAAGAAGCTGGCGGTAATTTATCAATTGGGGAAAGTTCAGCCGGCAGCCTCGCTGGTCTAACCTTTACGGCAAAAGCCTTATCCCAAAGTGGAGTAGCTGATCTCGCGAAAAGCTTAAATGTACCTTTAATTAACTTTGATCTGGCCCCAGTTATTAATAAAAAAATAGACAATCCTTATGTAGCCACTATTCCCATTGCTCGTTCTGTTTTGGAAGCTGATTTGGTGGTCACTATGCCTAAGCTTAAGACCCACACTTATGGAACTATTATTACTGGGGCGGTTAAAAATTGCTATGGAATGGTTCCGGGTCAAATAAAGGCCGAATTTCATCGCCGAGCGCCAGAACCAAAAAAATTTTTTAGTATTATTCGAGATTTATTTGGGCTTGTTCGGCCAAAGTTAGCCATTATGGACGCCGTTACCGCCATGGAAGGCGACGGTCCTTCCGCTGGCCACGAGAGGCAAGTGGGCTTTCTTATAGTTAGTCAAGATCCAGTGGCGGTTGATGTGGTTGCGGCCGAGCTCATAGGAGTTTCGGCTAGAAACGTCTTGACCAATAAACTGTGTGCTGAAGCAGGATTGGGCGCGGGAGAGCTAGATTCCATCGACCTGAGAGGGGAAAACCTAAGGGAAGTCATTATTAAGGACTTCAAGTTGCCAACTAATAAAATCAGAAATCCGCTTATTTATCAATTAACCATTAATTTAACCAAAAAGAAACCTGAGATAAATCATAAAATTTGTAAACTTTGTAACATATGCAAAGATTCATGCCCCCTTCAGGCTATTAGCCAAAAAAATGAGAAGATGGTTATTGATTATGAGGTTTGTATTCGATGTTTTTGTTGTAGTGAAGTCTGTCCGGTCCAAGCCTGTAGGCCAAAATGGGAACATCTCCTGGGCGAATTAGTCTCAAGAATTATCTCCTCCCGCTGGTAAAGTTAAAAGATGAACAAAAAAGTTCTTCTCCTTCATTGTCCAGGTGATAAAGTCTATCTTCATGATTACTATACGAGTTATTCTTCTAAAGCTAATTATTATTGGCAACCTTATGATTTGGTGCTTTTAAGTGGAGTTTTAAGTCGGTTTGAGCTTCGAGTGATTGATGCGATCGCCGATAAGATGTCAGAGGAAAAATGTCTTCAAAGAATAAAGGACTTTAAACCAGACGTCTTAATTTTTACCACTGGAACAGCTACCTGGAAAAATGATCATCATTTTATCCAGCGCCTTCGCCCCCAAACCTCTTGTCTCATTTTGGCTTCAGGGTCAATTTTTCTTTTTGAAAGCGACTACTTTCTTAATAAAATGCCCGAAGTGGATGGGGCTATCTTGGATATTGTCAGCCTTGAAATTGCTGAATACATCGATGGAAATGTGACCGATACCCCGGCCATCCGATGGCGAAATAGCAACTTTACCCAAGTAGTGCCTTCAGTCTTAAGAAGCAAAAATTTTTCTATTCCAATTCCGCGACATGACCTTTTTAACCTTAAAGCTAATCGAAGTCCCTTGGCCAAAAATGTTCCTTTTGCCATCGTGGTTACCTCTATCGGCTGCCCTTTCTCCTGCCATTTTTGTGTGGCTGGATCAATCGCCTATCGTTACCGTGAGCTTGATAATGTTTTGGCTGAATTAAGTTACTTGAAATCGCTTGGAGTCAAGGAAATAATGTTTAATGACCCGACCTTCACCGTCTCCAAAAAGCGAGTCCTCCAAATTTGTCAAGAACTTTTGGTGATGGGTAAACCTTTTACTTGGATTTGCAATGCCCATGCTTCTACTTTATCGGAAGAATTAATTGAAGCGATGGCCAGGGCGGGTTGTCATACGGTTATGATAGGGGTAGAGAGCGCCCATAATGAGACCTTAACCCGATGCGCCAAAGGAGTTAGTCCGGATAAAATTATTAAGGTTTTTCGCCTTTGTAAAAAATATGGGCTGAGGACCCTGGGCTATTTTATTATAGGTCTGCCGGGTGATAATCGGCAAACCATTTTACAGACAATCAATTTCGCCAAGCAAATTGATTGTGATTATGCTTCTTTTGCTATCCTGACTCCAGATGTGGGATCAAAACTTCGGTCTGAGGCCATAAAAAAGGGAATTCTAGATCCATCAATTTATGAATTTGACAGCACTTGTTTTCCAGTATTTACCTCGGGCGAACTTTCATTAGAAGAAATTTGGCGCTTAAGAAAAAAAGCTTTTCGTGACTTCTATCTAAGACCTTCTTATTTGTTTAAAAGAATTATTAACCTTAGAAGTTTCAAAGAATTTACTTTTCTTCTTGACCAGGCTCGGTCTATGTTTATTGGGACATAATACATTTTGTTAATATAAAAAAATTATATTCAAAAGTAATGGTTAAGATAAAAGGAAATAGATAAGAGCTTTCGGTTCAATTTGAAACGAAAGTCGATTATTTGACAAAGCTAAGAGCCAGATTTATAATTCCCAGCGTTATGAAAGAAAGATTAATTGATTTTTTAATATGTCCTATTTGTCAGCAAAAATTAAATTTAATTGACGCTTATTATGCCAATGGAGAAATAAAAGAAGGTTTTTTTGAATGTAACCATTGTTATAAAAAATATCCAATCATCGATTTTATTCCTCGTTTTTTACCAGAGACTTATTACTCACTTTATAAAGAAACCAGTCGAAATTTTGCTTTTTCATGGCGACTTTTTGCTCGTATCTACGAAGATCCGAGGGATTTTCTTGACTGGATAAAACCAGTCAGGCCCGATTTTTTTAAAGATAAAATTGTTGTTGACGCTGGTTGTGGCACAGGGATGCATGCTGTTTTTGCTGCTCAATTTGGAGCTCGGGAAGTAATTGCTTTTGATTTCAGCCCAGCCGTCGAAGTTGCCAGAGAAAATACCCGCGGCTTTCCTCAAATACATATTATTCAGGCAGATATTTTTCACTTACCTTTAAAAGCCTGTATTGATTATATCTATTGCATTGGTGTACTTCAGCATCTGCCCGATCCATATTTGGGCTTTTGTAACCTAGTTAATCTTTTAAGAGACAATGGGAGTTTATCGATCTGGGTTTATGGCTATGAAGGAACTGAATTTGTTCGCTATATAATTGACCCGATAAGACGGATAACTTCACGACTGCCTCTTTTTGCAGTTTATTTAGCCTCTTTTCCTCCCACCGCCATTTTTTATCTTCTTACAAGAATAGTTAACTTAGCTAAAAAGAACTTTTCTCTCAAAAAAATCCCTATGAGTGAATACCTGGCCTATATGTCTCAATTTAGTTTTAATTACCTTCATAATTCGGTCTTTGATCAATTGATTGCTCCAATAACCAAATATTTTCGGCGGGATGAAGTTTTAGCCTGGTTTAAAAAGGCCGGCCTTAGCAATATTCAAATCAGCTCACGAAATGAAATGAGTTGGCGAGGCTTTGGACAACGCCTTATTCATTAAAGATTCCCCCCTTTTTTAGCAATGGCGCGAGGCTTTATTCTTTCAAAAAAATTATTTAAAAGATAAAACCAAAACCCAAGGATGATTCCAAGCCCCCAAGCTGAATGCGGCGTCCTTTTTCTTCTTCAGCTAGAGCTCGAGTATATTTCAATCGAGCCGAGAGAAAAAGGGGAAGTTTGCCGGCCTGAAGATAAAGCCCAGCTGTCAAGTGATAACCGTTGGTGAAATTGAGAACAGTGCCAATAGGATTATCTTCATAATAAGTGTAGAAATCAGTTCCAGCTCCAATGAAGGGATGTAAAATCCAGATCGGAATAATAACTCTTAAACCTAAAGAAACAGGTAAAAGGTAAAAAATACTTTTTTCTTTAGTGTAGGTTAGAGCTCCCTCTTTTCGAAAATATTTGATTTCAAGATAAAAATTTAGGGGAGATAAGAGGTTGGCCGAAAGGTCCATTCCATAAAGGCGGCCATTTTCTGCATAAACCGCTTTGAAACGAGGATCATCAACTTGGTAACGTCCAGCGAGAAATTCAAGAGTTCCTTGCTTAATCGTGGGATAAAGGGGAGAGACAGAGCCCATCAGGAAAAAAATCATTAATTTTATTGTAACGATCGGTTTAATAAGATATTTGAGATTGCTTTTTATCCAAGAGCCAATTTTCACCTTTTTCTCCTTTTAAAAATTGTCTATTTAAATTGAGCTGAAAGGAAGCTTTATGGTTCAAGATTGATTCGACCGAGCTATCCTCAAGGGTAAGGGGGACAAAATCAACATAATCCCATTCGATCACTCTTTCTCCTTGAAAAGATACAGAGAGGTTAAATTCCTTGGCTGGGGGAAGCTGAATCCGAGACCTTAGGATTAGCCATTCGCCTGTAGCGGGCAATTCTTCAGAGCGGACTATTCCGTGAAAAACCACTAAATTGGTTTTTTTGGTTCGCAAAGTGATTTCTAGGCGACTAGGTTGAAGTTTTTTTTCTTCAAACTGAGTCCTTAGAGCTAGGCAAAGTTGGTAGATTCCAGGAGGAAGTTCGTTTGTCCAAGGAATATTATTTTTTGACTTGATTTTCTGGCTTCGAGCCAAGCGGAGAAAGCTACCTCGGGAGGCAGTGGAGTCAAATTTGATTTCGCCTAAAGAAGCTGGGAGCCATTCGGCTTCCCAGAGGGGTCTTGTCTTTACAGCAGCCTCTTCAGTTTCTTCCCAAAGGTAAACAGCTGATAGAGCATCACGGCCGCGAAAGACCAAACGATGTTTTTGACTCAAAATATAATCAGCGACCTCCTGATTAATGTGATCGCGTTGATAAAGCGAGGGGGTGGCCACCAACCAAAGGCGACAGTTGCCTCGTTGAGTAATTACCTTTTTTAGATCATCAAGAGAATTGAGCCAGCGAGCTCCGACATAGATGTCTTTCCAACCCTCAGCGGTCTTTTCCCAAGCATCCCAGGTTCCTGGCCCGCCTGTCCAAAGCCAATAGTCAACTTTCCCTCCTCCATAAACATATTGGAAGACCATATGCATGGCAATGACAATGTCGTCAGATTTAAGATATTGGCGAACATAAGAGCCAACTCCTTGGTAATCATGATGTTCAGTCCTACCTGACCGAGTTATAACATCAGTAGTGATGCGATCTTTATAATCTCGGTTGATTATCTTTTGAGTCATTGTCCAGCTAACCTGATCGGAAAAAAGAGAGAAGCAAATTAATGCTAGAAGCCAAACTAGCGATTTTTGAAGCCACATTTTTGGCCGAAGAGAGAAGGGTTGAAGAATAAGATTAATTAAAGCTTTTGAAGTTTCCTGGACAGCTACAAGGAAAAGAAGAAGCAGCAGAGGATGGAGCTGAAAAAGATAACGAGGTTGGATATGGGTTCGGAAAAAACCCATAAAAATGAGCGGCAAGAGAAAATTGATGATAAGGAAAAGCCAGCGATCAAGAAAGTTTTTTTCACCTGGTTCAAAGAGCTTTCGGCCCGTTCTCAACCCTAGATAAAGAAAAAAACTGAGGAAAACGAGAACTCCCATTCGAGGAAAAGATTGGAGGATTTCTCGAAAATAGCTTAAGGTAAAACTTTGGAAGAAATAGCTTAATCCCTCTTTGAAAGATGTTACCTCTTTTTCGTAAACATGGCCTACTTTCCAGAAGAAAAGTTCATGAAGTTGAAGCAGAAGATAGGAAAGAGCAATAAAGAATAAGGGTAGAGTGACCTCTTTCTCTAAAAAGCGACGAAGGCCAAAAATGAAGAAAAGAGCTAAGAAGCTGAAAAAAAGGCCCATGGCCAATTGATGGATGTGAGGGGCAAGAAGAAAAAGAAGAAGAGTGGGCCAGAAATATTTCCTTTTTCTTTCAAGATAAGCAAGATGAAAAAAATAAAGGCCAGCCAGATAGACGAGTTGGAGAACACTAAAATAAATGGCAGTTCGGGAATATTCTGTTTCCCAAGCAGAAAAGGCCAAAATAAGGGTGCCAATAAAGGCCAAAGCAGGATTCACTAATTTTCTGGCCAATAAATAAAAAAGAGGTAGAACCAAGACACTGGAAATAACACTTATCATTCGGAAAGTAGAAGTCTCAGGGCCAAAAATCAGGCCAAAAAAAGCCAGAAGATAGCTATAAAGGATTCCTTTAAAAAGAATATGACCAGAAGGATAAAGAGGATAACCATGATGGATGATTTGCTGGGCGGCTAAAACATAGAACCCTTCATCCATCCAGAGGGAAAGGCGGTCAAGATTTCGAGAACGAAGGGAAAAAATAAACAGGCAAAGGAAGATAAGGAGGATAATAAAGATTAGTTCACCCTTAAATTGGCTGGACTTTTTTTCCCTTGAAAAAAGGGACATCGTCTTTCTTTTCTCCCCGAAGGGAGATTAAAATTATGTTGTTCTTTTAATTTTTAGATTCTTATAAACGAAACTCAAGGCCTAAGTAAAAAGGAATGGCTAAAAATTTGGCTCTTTTACCCAAATTACTTACTTTGGGATTGAAGTAACTGATTGAAGTTGAAACTAGGAAAAAAGTATTGGCCGATAAAGCATAGTTAAACTCTAATTTTAATTCAAAGATGAAATCGCTTACATTCTCTTCAATTAAGACGGTATCGGTTACAAAAAGATCAGCGCTGGAGTAAGGTGGTCGGTCTTCAAGGTAGAAATCCTCAAGGGTAGTTAACTTGCCGAAGGTATAACCGATGGCTGGTCCAAGCCAAAGATTTATTTTTTCTTTCCTTATTGCAGGGTAGAGGAAAAAAGCCCCAATTTGATAAAGAGAGTTACTTAGTTTTTCTTCAAAAGTAAAGTCACGAGGGGTATTAGGAATGAAAGGGTGAGGAACAGAAGCCACAAAAGAACCTTTATGGCTTAAGAACCACGTGGCAAATTCCGCTCCCAATTTAGCCTCTTTTTCTTTAATCTTAATGGCTCGGGCGAGGCTTAAACCAAAAGCCAGATTGAAGTTGGCCTTATATTTTTCCTTCAAAGATCCCCTTTCTCCGTAAACCGTCATTTCTTTCTGAGTGGAGATAAGGGAGGTGGGAAAGAGGGACAGACTTCCTTGAAGCCTAAGAAAACTAGCCTTTTTAGCGACCTCGGGTTGTGGTCTAGTTAAGATGGCGGCCGGTGGTGTTACCGGCGCGGGTTTCTTTTCAATCACTTGGGCTTCTTCCTTTACTTCAGGCACAACGACGGCAGCTGGAACTTGCTCTTCTTGCCAGAAGAGGACTCTAAGGCCTTCAGGGACTCTGCTTATTTTATGAGAAGGAATCCTTTCAGCCAAATCAAAGACAATTCTTGCTACCTCTGGCTTGAACTGTCCACAGCGGATTCGAATTACCCCACAGGCGTTAACGCTAATCGAAGGTAATGCTTTAATGCTTTTAATCGGAGAAAGGTCAATGACCAATCTTTTTGGGCCAATCAAGGAAAAGGTTTCGAAACCAAATTCGCCTGAAATTTCGGCCGTTACCTCAAGTCGGTCATCTTTTTGAGTAAAACGAATACTCTTAAGTTCAGCTTCCTCGGCAAAAAGGATTGGGCTCAAACAAAGGATGGATATTAGACAAAACGAGAAGACTTTAGAAATCCAACCGTTTCTCATTGTTATCTCCTTTTCATCAATGGATCACTGGCCCAGCAACCGGGCCTTCTACTCCATCGGTTCGATAAGTTGAAACCAGATAAGAGTATTGAAGGTTTAGAATAACGTTTTTATCTAAATAATGCAAATATTCATTGACTGTGGCAATCAAAGAATAGGCGGAATCGCTTTCGCCAACTTTTTTTCTATATAGTCGAAAACCACTTATCTTGGTTAGATTCTTAATTTTGGGATTGATTTCCCAAGAAATTAAATTGCCTATCCCCGTTTCCTGCAGAGAAAAAAGATTAGGGGCGGTCAATAGTCGGATGAATTTTACATCCCAAACAAAATCACGACGGACAATTTTTAGATTGCGCGGTGGAAAAGGGAAGGCTTGAATTTCTTTGAACCAGGTTTCTGCTATAACCTGATAACCCTTTTCATTTGGGTGTTTAAGATCTACCGAAAATAAAGATAACAGTCCCCCCTCTGAAGCTGGAAAATTTTCCATCGCTGCATATTGATCAACCAAAGGAACTTTCAGCTGAGGAGCGAGTTGGCGAATTCTTTCAACGAGGCTGAGGTGACGCTGGCGATAGAGAGAAAGAGACCAGACATAATCACGGCGGGGCGTAATCGTGGCAAGAAAAGTGAAGACCCCTTTTTGAAAGGCTTGGCTGATCATAGTTTGGAGATTAAAAATGATGGTATCCAAAGAAATATTGGGAAAGATGACGTCATTAAAACCTTCCATGAGAAGTAAATAACGGGCATCATAATAGTTGAGAACTTGGGGGAGACGACTTACTCCCTGAGCGGTCAATTCTCCATCAAAGCCTTCATTGATAACTCGGCCAATTCCATAATCTTGCTTTAGTTTCTCCTCAAGACGATGGCTGTAACCATTGTAGTAATATATTTCTGGATTGAGGTTGATTATAATCATGCCGCTTGTTATACTGTCGCCAAAGGCAATATAACTGTCGTCATTTCGACCAGAGGAAAAAAAGGGGACATTTAAGTTTAAAGCCTCATTTTTTGCCAGTCTTTCTTTTTGGTTACTTTTTTTCTGATGAAAATATAAATAATAATTTCTCTCTTTTTTTAAGAAAAGGATTAAGTCTTCCTGATCAATGAGCTCATAATCAAGAATTAATTCAGAACTGTTCCAAATAATTTCAGGTTCCGACCAAAGACCACTTCTTTTTTTTGTATGCCAGAGGGTGGAGCTTTTCTGGCCTATTTCTAACCAAGCCAGGCCTAAAGAACCATCCTGGGCTGAATAAAAATGGGGGAAAAGGTCAGCTTGGGAGCTCCAAGAGAGCCGATGAGGCGAAGTCCAGCTCTGCCCATCATAATTCGAAACAAAGATGTCATAATCGAAACCATCATAAGCTGACCAAGTAAGCCAAAGGCGACCAAAAGAATCAACTTGCGAAGAAGGCATAAGGCAAGGGTAATTTTGATGGACGAAGAGGGATTGGGGCCGACTTAAATTCAAACCATTAAAATGGGAAAAGCGGGTAAAGAAAATCCGATCAAGCCCCTGGACGCTTTTGGCCCAAAAAATCCAGATGGTTCCATTGATATCCCTCGAGATTGAAGGTGAAGTCAGAGTGAAGAGTGGACCGTTATCTATAATAATAGGTTGGTCAAAGGCAAAAGCTTTTAGCCAAAGTTTATCGGAAGTATCAGATTCAATCCAAACCAACCAAGGCTCATTAAAAAGATCAAAAGCGAAGTCATAGGAATGGATCGCCGAAAGGTTAGATTTAACTTCAAAAAAATAGCTTAATTCAGAGTTGAGGTTTTTCAAGAGGAAACCATTGTCTCTTGTTCGTTGAAGACACCAGATTTGACCCTGCAAATCCGTTTTGACATTGATTTCATCATCTTCCTTTAATTGGGCCAAAATCTTTTCGAGTTTTTTTGCCCCCTCAGTTTTTATTTGATTTCCCGATGGCTTAAAGGAGTTGTTGGTTAATGTTTCCAACCTTTTGGTTGAGTCGGGAAATAAAAAAAAGAAGAAAAGGAGCAAAAAAATCATAAAAAATTTAGGTCGAATAAAAACCTTCATTTTCGTTAAAAATAATATCATAGTAAAAACAAAGAAAAAAGGCAGGGTCGATTAAAGGATATTAATATTCTCTTCAACCTTGATTAATCGGTTATAGTTTGCTTTAATTTATCAAAAGCTTTAAACAATGAATTTGAAGAGATGGCTGATTGGTGTTTTTATTTTTCTTTGTTTTATTTTTTTTCTTATATTGGTTTTTCCGGCGACTGGCTCAAAGAAAAATTCAACTAAAAAGATCGTTATTGCCTGTGCTGGCGATAGCCTAATGCGGCCAGTCCCTTTTTATCTTCGTCGCCTATTGCCAGCCAAAAAAGTCATCATCAAAGAGTGGGCCCAAGGGGGGCTCAGTGCGGCTACTTATCCTTCCTTTTTCGAGGCTCATCCCCAATGGCGAAGGCAAAAAGTTGATATTATTCTTCTTCAACTTGGAACCAATGATGTTATCCTATTTGGCAAAAAGGAAGAAGATGAAAATCTTTTTAAGACTAATTTAAAAAAAATAATTAGAGAAATGAAAAAGTTGGATGGTAATTGTTTCCGGAGGCCACAGATTATTATAGCTACGGCTCCACCTTTTTCAGGGAATGAAGGCGAAGTTGAGAAAAACCGATTACTTGAGGGTATAATTAACCCGACTATTAGAAAATTGGCTGAAGAGGAAAAGCTCCTGCTAGTTGATCATTGGCCTAAATTTAAGGGGCAAAAAGATTTATACGAGCCCGACGGGGTTCATCCCAATAGAGAGGGTGAAAAAGTTATTGCGAGAAATTGGCGGCGGGCCATTCGTCTCTGTTGCTTTAACCAAAAACAGATTCCCCAAAAATTTTCAGAAAAGAGAATTTTTGATTAATTGGGTCAAAAATAAAATATATATATAAAGGAAAAATTAATGCCGTTAATTGAAGGGAGGAGGCTGATTCATTTTGCTAAGGTTTTCAGAATTGTCTGGATAATTTTGGGAACATTTTTTATAGCCGGTTACCTTATTCACTGTCAATCAAAGAAAGAAAAAAGTTCGCCCCCCCAAGCCTTTTCACCCAAACTCTCGTTGAAACCACAAATTCCCTTCGAGGGCAAAATAATATTTCAATCCGATTTTGATGGTGATAATGAGCTCTATCTTCTAAGCAATCAGGGGTTAAATCAGCTGACCCATAATGAGTGGTCAGATGAGTTTCCGCGGGTTTCTCCAGATGGCCGATGGATCGCCTTTAGTGCTAATCGCCATGGCAATTATGATGTCTTTGTTATGGCCATGGACGGATCAAGGATAAGACGGCTGACCGCTTCTTCTCATGATGAGGGCGAGTTGGCTTGGACGCCTGATGGGCGAAAAATTATTTATACCGAAGCGAGGAAGAGGATTATAGGTCGAGCCTACACCCTTTGGTCAATTGATTTGGCCACTGGCCAAAAGCAGCGTTTTTTACCAGATTTTGACGGCTCTTGCGCCCTGCCCGATTTCAGCTCCAACAACTCTGTCTTAACTTTTACGGGAAAAAAGATGGTTGGGTGGGATATTTATTTAGCTGATTTGGGAAAAAATGAGATAATCAACTTGACTAACAATGGGCAGACTTGCCGCAGTCGTTTTTCTCCTGATGGTCGCTGGTTGGTTTATGTTTCCCATGAGGCTGACCATAAAGGTGATATTTTTATTATGCAGCCTAATGGCCAAGGCAAAAGACGTTTGACAGAAAGACCAGAGACCTACGATTATTTTCCCTCCTGGTCGCCGAATGGTCGCTATATTGTCTTTTGCTCAAATACCAAAAGTATGTATGCCCAGGAAGGAGATTGGGATCTTTATCTTGTTGAAGTATCTTCTGGTAAGGCAGAAGTTCTCTTAGCCACTTCTGGTCGGGATGTTTTCCCTGAGTGGATAAAATAGTTGTCAGGACATACGCCGAAGGAGCATTTTCCAGAAATAATCTCGGGGAACACCAAACAGAGTTGGTCGACGGAGACGATCACAGCGCGAACAAGTTTCCAGAGAATTTAAATTACGATCAATTATTTTTTTTCTGAGTTCAACTAAAGCGGGCGAATTCCAGATTTCAAGTAGCGAATTTGCTCCAACCCGGCCTAAAGGATAAAAGCCATGAAAGTCTTGCGTACAGGGAAGAACCGTTCCGTCCCAAAGAACAACCAGAGAAAGCCAAAGAAAGGGACAAAGAGAATAAAATTGATTTGAAGGTGGTTCACCTGTTTCTCCAGCCCAGTTATGGAGGTCTCTTATTTCTAGGCGGTCTAAGGGTAGTCGACGAAATCTTTGAAGAAAGGCCTTTTTCTTTTTTTTAAAATTGAGGGAATAAAGTTCAGGAAAAGCAATTAATTCAAGGATAGTAATTGGTTTTTTGGCCTTGCGTTCCTTTTTAATTTCAAGAAAGCGAAGAATATTAGCTACCGTTTTTTCAAAGCGCCCATTTACCCTGATTTTTTCATAGGTAGCCTTATCAAAACCATCAAAAGAAAAAGTGAGTTGATCTAAGCCAGCATCAATTATTCCTCTAGCTAAAGACTCGGTGAGAACAGTAGCGTTAGTGTGAAGCTTGATAAAAAGGCCAGCTTCTTTAGCGATTTTAATCATGTCGATAATTTTTGGATGAAGGAGACTCTCGCCGCGGTGATAGAGATGAAGATCGAGGATGAAATCGCGGGCTTCCTCGATAATTTTTTTGAAAAGGGTCATTTCCATGAAGCCCTTCTCTTCCCGCTTCAACTCCCTATTTGGGCACATTGGACAACGGAGATTACAAAGGCTCGTGGGTTCAAGCCACAGACGAAGCGGTGGATATTTTACTTGCCATTGGTGGCGGTGATAGGCCTTAAAAGCTTGAAAAAGACGCCACCAATAATCGAGTTTTTTCATCTTTTTCTTTATATCATTCACCTCGTCAAGAGGCAACTTTATGGAGTTGTTTAAATAACTGAAAATAAGCCAATTCATCGACTTCTTCCGGCCTTACGATTGGTTTAAGATTGAGCTCAGAAAAAATTTTAGTGAGTTTGGCTTCCTCGAAGCCTTCGAGTTTTAAATTTTTGAGGAGCTGTTTACGGCGATGACGGAAACAGGCTCGTAAAAAATTCTGGAAATTGGCGAAATTCTCGATTTCAAGAAGAGGTTGAGGTCGACGATGAAGCGAAAGCAGAGCTGATTCTACTTTAGGTGGTGGTGAGAAACAGGCCGGCGAAAAGATTTGGCCAATCCTGACTTCATAATAAATTTGGAAAAAAATAGAAAGAGGAGCATAATCTTTTGAACCTGGACGACCACTAATTCGTTCGGCCACTTCTCTTTGGAGAAGAAAAACAATATAGGGGAAAAGCTCTCGATG
Organism: Candidatus Aminicenantota bacterium; assembly: GCA_026416195.1. GTDB lineage: Bacteria > Acidobacteriota > Aminicenantia > Aminicenantales > CALLJL01 > CALLJL01. The sequence continues at coordinate 22,070 of JAOAFQ010000103.1, forward strand.
TTCCAAAACTTTAAAAAGAAGTGGGGTTGAAATGGAATAGGGAAGATTACCGACAAGTTTAATTTTCCCTTCCCAAGGTAAAAAGTCGGCTAAAAGCTGTGGCCAATTAAGG
>JAOAFQ010000078.1 GCA_026416195.1 Candidatus Aminicenantota bacterium
TAAGAGACAGCGATTAGCGCCCGCAATAAGCACTTCTTTCTGCGTGGCCTCCTGAACATCGGCCGAGAGGGCAATAATCTTAAGTCCCGGCCAGTGGGCCTTGATTTTACGAATAAGCTCTATGCCGTCCATCCCCGGCATAAGGAGGTCAACGGTGACGGCATTGAATTCAATATCCTTCATCAATAATAGGGCTTCTTCACCGCTGGCCGCTTCTATTACCTCTATTCCCGCTTTTCGAAGGGCCTCACCTATTTTATGTCTCGCATATGAGGAATCATCCACTACGAGCACCTTCATCTTTCGTGCTCCCCCCCCTCTTAAATGAGTATTTTTTCCTTTTCTCTCGGTACATAACTCGATCTGCCCGGGCAATCAACACATCAAGGTCACAGGGTTTAGCGGGATCGTAATACACCGTCCCTATACTTGCTGACAGCTTATAGAGACGCCCCTCACTCTCATTGACCTCTGCTATTAGATGTCGAAGCTTCTGTACCAATATGTCCATCTTCTTTTTCGTCACGTTGGAAGCTAGGATGGCGAATTCGTCTCCCCCTATTCGCGCTATAATATCTGCCCGCCGAAACGACTTTTTCAAAATGCCCGCCATTTCCCGAAGGGCATTGTCTCCCTGGGCATGCCCCATTGTATCGTTTATCTCTTTTAAACCGTCCAAGTCTATGAAGATTAGGGCTAAACCCTTTTTCGACCTATCAGCTATCTTTAACTGCTGCTCGGCCAGGGTAAAAAATCCATGTCTGTTTCTGATACCCGTAAGTTCGTCCGATACACTTACTTCATAGAGGCGCGCTTCCATTTGATGACGATAGATGGCGAGGGCATGCAATTGGGATAGTCGTTCCATCAACCTACAGTCTTCTTCTGTGTAAGGTTCGATGGCATTGGCAACGGCTACGATACCTATCACTTTTCCTTCAATCTTCGCCGGCACTCCTAAAAAACGGTGGATGGGCACGTGACCGGTCGGTGTTCTAGAAAAACGATGATCCATAAGAACATCGTTGGCCACCACTGCCGATTGGTTTTTGATGACTAAACCCCATAGGCCCCTAAACTTTTTAAAAACAGTAGATTTTTTCTCCATCTGGCAGTTCTCCCATCCTCGCCGGTTTAAGGTGGGTAACACCAGGAAGCCTTGCCTCGGCTCAATATATCCGGCGAAACCGATTGGACTTTTTGTCAGGAGAAGAGCCTTTTCCAGCACTAAATTAGATATCTCTTCCAGAGAAGCGGGGGAGATAAGTGTTTCTGCCAGCTCTGCCATCGCCGCATTAACATTCTTTTCTCGATCGAGGGCGCGAATTAAATTTTCTTGAACTGTGATCGTTTCCCTTAATCTCTCTTCTTTGAGCACCCGGTCTGTAACATCGCTGATATAAGTCAGGGTACCAACGACTTTTTCACCTCCCGCCAAATATAAGGGGTAAATTGCAGCTCTCTGATACATAAGCGAAGACTTATCTGACGGCAAATCAGCAGGCAGGGCAATCAAATAACGGTGAAATTTCGGGGCGAGAAATTTTATCTGCCCTGATAGGGCCTCCTGATAATAAACATCCATTTTTCTTTCTTTAATCTCGGGAAAGACGTGAAATAGCGACTTATGTAAAATCTGCCTCCCCAATTTAGTAGTTCTATCGGTAACCCACGCATTGGCAAAACGTACGATTAAATGTTCGTCCGTAATTATGACTCCAAAGGCGGATGTATTCGCCACCCATCTTTCTACACTATTGGTTAGTGTGAAACTCTCATTTAACTCCATCTTTTTATTACATCAGACTTGGGGCGAAATGCGAGCCCAATTCTCTACGGCCTGAATAAGACGTTCCAAAGATACTACTCCCAGGATTATCACCAGGAAGCCGGTTATGGCCAACTCTTTGACATTAAAAGTGGTATAAACCAGCAGGGCATAACATATACCCTCCTCACTGACCTGTAGAGTTTCCAGCATGGCATTCAAGGATTCCAAGTTGAGGCGGGGAACGGAAAAGGTCACATGGACCTTGAGTAGATTTCCAAACATACCTAAACAGGCGTTCAGAAGAATATTGCCCACTTCCATTAGTACCTCCCGACCTGATTCCGTGAGTTCTTTCTCATCTTCTTCCGAAAGAAGTTTCACCAAAGCCCGGGCACCATCCAAATCAAGCATAATCACAGCATCGCCAGAAACGTTGCCGGAGAAAATCTGATGGACTGAGGCCAGTTCTTTACCCGCCAGTTCTTCAAGCACCTGTTCGAGCTCGGAAACCTTATGAATGGAAATGCGAGGGGCATGGAGAATGATTCGACGACCGGTCAGATCCGAAAGGGAGGCAGCTGCCCTGGAAAAACCAATGTTGATTAACTCTGATATCGCATCTCTTTGTTCCTCACTAAGCTCCATATCTCTCCCCCTTATTG
>JAOAFQ010000007.1 GCA_026416195.1 Candidatus Aminicenantota bacterium
AATTAAAAAAGGTTCTTATTTTTTATCTTTGTTCGAAATCTTTTTTTCTAACTCTTCAATTCTTTCTTTGAGCTCTTTTATTTCTTTGAAAGTTTCAGCTAGCCGGGGAAGAAGGACACAAATTTTCCGCCACTCTTTAATGTCCAGGCTGGGGATGCCAGCAACAAAAGCGCCGGGCGGAAGATCTCTCATTACTCCTGATTTAGCAGCAATTAACACGCCGTCACCGATGTCCACGTGATCAGCAATCCCTACTTGTCCTCCCATGACTACTCTTTGCCCAATGCGGGTACTGCCTGCAATTCCTACTTGCCCGGCCAAAATAGAATTGGCTCCAATCTTCACATTGTGGGCTATTTGGACTAGGTTATCAATTTTGGTCCCTCGACCGATTCTAGTCTCGCCCAACGTAGCTCGATCAATGGCAGTATTAGCTCCTATTTCAACCTCATCTTCAATTATTACTCGGCCAAGCTGAGGGATTTTGCGATGCTCACCCTTTTCAAGTTGCACGTAACCAAAGCCATCTGAACCAATAACGACCCCATTATGAATGATTACTCGGTTACCAATTATCGTTTTTTCTCGGATGGCTACATGGGAATGGATAAGACAATCTTCGCCTATTTCCACGTCAGAATAGATGACTACCAAGGGATGAATAACCGTTCTGGCCCCGATTTTAACTCTTTCGCCAATAACACAGCCTGGTCCGACGCTCACCTCAGGTCCGATTTGGGCCGAGGCCGCAATCCAAGCGGCCGGCGAGATAACTGGAGTTGGTTTCACTTCGGGAGATAGAATTTCAGCCGCCTGAATAAAGGTAAGCTGGGGATTAGCTGATCGAATAATATTTTTGCCCATTACTTGAAGATTAAGATTGAGAATAATCGCCGTAGCTTTAGTTTTCTCAAGCCAGTTTTTATATCGGGGATGAGAAAGAAAAGACAAATCGCCTTCCCTCGCCTCTTCGAGGCTAGCGACCCGTTTTATTTCGACTTCGCCATTCCCTTCATAGGGACAGTTAAGAAGGGAAGCCAACTCTTTAAGCTTCATCGGCTGCCTCCTTGATTTTAAAGCGAAGTCTTTCTTTATGCCTTTCATTGAGTAAGGCGGCGAGTTCAGCTCCCCAAAGTAGAAAAATAAGAGAGAAGGAAATCCAAAGGAGGAAAAAAATGATGGAGGCTAGTGTTCCCTGAAGTAACTTAGATAAGACTATGCCGATGGCGGAAAAGTGAACTACATAAAAGGCAAAAATTCTTTTGAAAGCTTCCCAGAAGATGGCGGTAATTCCAGCAGCAATAGCAGCTGGTTCAGTGTGAACTTTGATTTCTGGAATAAATTTGTAAATTGAAAACAAAACTAAAAAAGTCAAGATAAAGGGAATGAGGTATTGAATTAAAAAGTTATCAATGAAGGCTAACCATTGAGGATTGATATGGGAAGCGACAAAAGAGGAAGTGCCAATTAAACGATGTAAGGCTGTCCAGATTGCGGTTATGGCTAAGGAAACAAGCAGGATAAGACCAAGGGTAAACATGATGATATATTCCATCAATCGATTGTAAAAAAAAGATTTTTGATAGTTGGCTTTAAAAATATGATTGATGGCGGCAATCAGATTGGAAAAAAGGAAACTCGCCGCCACAAAAGAACCTCCTAAACCTAGCCAACCGAGGCTAGTGATATTTTGAGAAATGAGAGCTAGTTTTTTAAAAAAAGATGGATCAAGATGAGCAAAAAATTCATCAGAAAAAAGATTGAGGCTGCGAATAGCTAGCTCAGATGTCCCTAAAACTTTCGCACTTATATAAACAAAAAGAGCGACGAGAGGAACGCTACAAAGTAAGGCAAAATAAGAAATAACAATAGAATAAGTCCAACATTTGTCCTGATTAAAACGGATGATGGACGTCTTGATTATTTCCCAAAGAGAAAGAAGTTTTGCCCTCACTCTTTGTGGCTCAATCTATCTGAGGAGTTAAAGCCTCAGATGTATTTACCCCACTGGACCATCAAGATGATGATGGTAATAAGCAAGGCATAAATAACGAGAGTCTCGATTAGAACTAGGCCAAAAATCAGTAAGAAGCGAATATGAGGGGCTGCCGCTGGATTGCGAGAAATCCCTTCACAGGCACTCGAAATAGCCTTAGCTTGACAGAAAGCTCCGGCGGCTGCGGCTAAAGTGATGATGGCTCCGCCAACAATAATAGAAAGGCTAAAAAGCTTAGCTTTAACAGGATCTAAGGCTTCTTGAGCCGCCAAAGCAGATCCTGTCGCCAAACTTAAGAGGAAGGTTAAAACCAGCCAGGTTCGATAATCTCGTTTCATCGGATCACTCCTTTCCATGGGCTTCTTCTTCATGAGTCACCGCTCCTGCCAGATAAATGCAGGTAAGCAGGACAAAAACAAAGGCTTGAATGGCCGCGGTAAAGATGGAAATGGCCATAAAAGGCAAAGGAAGAACAAAGGGAATAATAGAAGCAATAACGACGATAAGAAGCTCCTCAGCAAAAATATTGCCGAATAATCGGATGGATAGAGAAATGGGCCGGGAGAAATGGCTAATAATTTCAATCGGCAGAAGAAGCGGAGCGAGCAGAGGAATTGGTCCAGTAAAATGCCTGAGATATCTTAAGACACCTTGAGTTTTCATTCCCTGCCAATGATAATAGATGAAAACAGTTAAGGCACAGGCAGCAGTTACGTTGAGCTTGGAGGTGGGGGACATCAAGCCAGGGACTAGACCAAGAAGATTAGAAGTGAGAATGAAGAGGCCAATGGTACCAACCAGGGGCAAGTATTTTTTCCCTTCTGGACCAATAATATCTAGTAAAAGGCCTTCGAAGAACTCGATAATAGCTTCAAGTAGGTTCTGCTTTCCCTTAGGGATAATTTCCAAGCGTCTTGAGGCCAGGCCAAAAACAGCGATGAGAACAACCATAACGATAAAACTCATCAAAATATAATCTGGGATTGCATTTTCCGGATTGATTGGCCGACCAAGCTGAGCCATAAAGGAAGCTATGGGAGGACCCAGAAAACGGTTAACTAAGGTAACAATAAATAGGCCGTGTTCTAAGTCTTCCATGACTTTTTCCAAATAGAGGAAATTGCTTCTCCTGCCATAGCTAATAACAGAGCCGAAAACCCAGCCATAAAGGCTAGCACCCGGCTTGAAAAGAAATAAATTATAATTAAAAAAATAAAGCCAATCAACCCAAGTCTAAGGAGTTGAAAGATAATGAGACGCTGAAGACTCCTTTTTTTCTGAGTCCCAAGGTAAAGAATAACGGCTCGTTTTATCCAGAGAAAACTGAGACAGGAAACAATTCCTCCAACCAAACAAAGGAAAGCTGAGATGGGGTCAAAAATAATGGCTGTGGCCAAAGCGAGCAAGCCAGCTAGGCCAAGAATTTCATAGGGCAAACGTCGAAGAATTTTTTTCTCAAGGTGATCAGAACCAGCCTCAGACTCTTTTTCCATTTTTCCTATCCTGAAATTTTAATCTCTTAAAAACGACTCATAAGTTATAATTATTCTTTTCTGAGGATTGATATTTTTTTAGTCCTCGAAAAAGGCTGAGAAATCCAGAGGCAACTCCAAAAAGGGTAAAGATTAAGAGAAACCAGGGCTGGGTTTTTAGCCATTTATCAAGATAATATCCCATAAATAGACCCACTGCAATCGATGATGGCAGAGTGAGGACAAGAGAACTCAACTCAGCCCATCGTCTCAAAGGAATTTTAGGCTTCAAAACCTGCCTCGCCTTTTAATTCAAAGCTAGAATTGATTTTTCTTTTACAATGTATCAGCCAAAAATATGAATAACAATTTTTAAACCTAGTTATCAACTTAAAATTTTTTATTGTCTAAAAGGCCCTTATTGTCTAAATTATAGAGGGAGAAAAAAGTATCTCCAAAAAGATGGTTTAATGGGCAAGTCTGAGTTCGAAGATATAAAAGATTTTTGGGAAAGAACGGCCCGTAAAATAAAAGCTTATCATGATGCTCCCTCGACGAAGATATATTTAAATCAAGAAAAGGCCCTTATTGGTGAATTTTTCCCTCACCTTAAAAATCTCTTTTTTCTTAAAACTGATTTATGGAATGAAGCTAAAAATACTCAGATTCTTTGGTGGATCAATGCTAGGGGAGCAAAAGCTGTAGGGATTGATATTTCAAATGAGGTTTGGCGGGAGGTCAAAGCTAAGCGGCCAGACAGCAGCTGGCCACTTTGGTTAATGCTGGCTGATGCTAGACAACTTCCTTTTCTTAACGACACTTTTGATGGCATTTACTCAATGGGTACTGTCGAGCACTTTCCTGAGACGGAGAAGGCTCTAAAAGAAATCTATCGAGTGCTTAAACCACAAGCTAGAGCTGTTATTGGCGTTCCTAATAAGCATGACCTATTCTTACGACCTCTTCAGGTTTTCCTTTTAAAATGTTTCGGTCTTTACGCTTTTGGGTATGAGAAATCTTTTACTCGGCAAGCTTTTAGTCAAATGGTGAAAAAACAGGGATTTAGAATAATTGCGGAGCGCTCTTTGCTTTTCATGCCGGGTTGGCTGCGACTCCTCGACCTCTTTTGCTATCACCATCTTCCCTCCCTACTGCCTCTGATAAAGTTATTTTTTAAACCCTTTGTTTTTCTTTATGAACGGATTGGTTTTTTTCACCGGCGGGGCTATCTTTTAGTTCTTGTTTTAGAAAAGTGAAAAACTGGAAGTTGCTTTTTTTTCGTTTCATCAGCCGTTTAATCCTTAAAGATCCAGCCTTTTCGCCCTCTTTAATGAGCCGTTATCAAAAATGGACGCTTCTTTGGCGAGAAGGAATGAATCAAGTAGGCCGCTGGCTTCGACGGCCCATAGCCTTTTATTTAACTACGGTTGGCCTGGAAACCAATAATACTTGTAATTTAAGCTGCCATCATTGTCCTGTTTCAACAGAAATGACCAGATCTAGAGGCCTCATGAGCTGGTCTTTTTTCCGTCAACTTATCGATAACAATCCTTATATTTATCGTATTTATTTAACCAATTGGGGTGAGCCTCTTCTTCATCCCGAGATTGTTGACATGGTTGATTATGCCCATACCCGAGGGATTCATGTCTCCTTAACCACTAATGGAACTTTAATCGATCGGAAAATGGGACAAGCCTTACTCAAGGCAGGTTTGAATCTGCTTAAAGTTTCGATTGATGGTGGGCCCAAATTATATGAAAAAATCAGGGGTTATTCTTATGACCGAATCAAAGAAAATGTTTATCAATTTCTTCGATTACGAGAAGAGATAGGTAGCTCCACTTGGGTAGAAGTAACTATGGTAATTTACGAAGAGACAATTGATGAAGTCAAAGGTTTTTTAAATGAATGGCAAAACTTAGTGAATGCTGTTAATTTTCAACCTCGCTTTTTTAGTTTGCCTCGGGCCCGAAGAACGCCATGTCGTGATCTCTGGCGACTATTGGTTGTCCTTTGGGATGGACGAGTAACCCCCTGTTGTGTTGATTATAATGGAGAGCTGGTTTTAGGTCGAGCTGATGTCCAACGATTATCGGATATTTTTAATTCTTCGAGCATGCGGGTTTTGAGAAAACAACACCTCAGAAAAAAATGGTCCGGCTTATGTGCTCAATGTACTTATTATGAAGCTGATTACCATCTGAGTTTAGAAAAAATAGATGAGATAAAGAGAAATTTAAGAAGCAAAAAGAGGCTCTAATTTAAAAAGATCTTAAAACCAAAAGGAAAAGTTGAGGTGAAGTTAAAGAAAGCAGCTTTCGCCATCGCCCCAAAAGATTGAAATTTTTGGGCTGAGTCGGCTACTATTAATTAAAAGGAAAAAATGAAGAAGAGTTGGTTTTTCATTTATCTTTTTCTTCTTTCATTATTTTTATTTTCTCCTTGGATTAATCACCTTTTCGGCTGTTCTTTCCAAATAAATGAGTTGACTCAGCTTTCTTTTGGGTTGAATCAATTTGATTTTCCTTTAAAGAAAACTAAGTTGGCTTCCTTTTCCCTCTGTTTTCCCGTCAAAACTTATTTTTCTCTTAAGACTCTATCTTCTGGCTTGGCCTGGGATAATTCATTTTCTTCAATAGATAAGGAAATAGAAACGAAGTTATCCCCGAAGGATTTCTCTGAAACGGAGGATTTGCCGATCATCTTAGCCAATAAATATGAACGAGACAAAGAAAGAATTTTTGCTAGCGGAGAAGTTGAGGTTCGTTATCGTCAGATTCGTTTATTTGCTGATCGAGTTGAAGTAAATACATCCACCAAGGATGTTTTAGCTGAAGGCAATGTAGTCCTTCAGTTGCCCGAAGAAACTGTTACCGCCTTAAGACTTCAACTTAATCTTGATACCCTCATGGGCAAGCTTGAAGAAGTGAGCGGTCAAATTCAACCCAGTCTTTTTTATCAAGCTGCAAGCATTGAAAGAAAATCAGGAGAACTCTATCATTTTAGCCGATCAAGTTTAACGACTTGTACTCAGCCTAATCCTCGCTGGCGCTTTGCCTGCAATCAGGCTAATTTTAAAAAGAATGATTACGTTGAAATGTGGGGTGCTCTGTTTTCGGTTAAAGGCATACCTGTCCTTTATTTGCCTTATTTTCGTTATCCCCTAAATCGAGAGCGCTCAACGGGTTTTCTTATGCCTCAAATTGGCTATAACGCTATTAAAGGTTTCACCCTTACCCAAAGTTTTTACTGGGCGATAGCCAGAAATATGGATGCTACTTTTACTCTTGATTATTATTCAGCTCGAGGGCTCGGGGGAGGAATTGAATACCGCTATCTTTTCCAGGCCGGAACAGGAGGGGAGGCTAAAATTTATACCTTTACTTTCAAAAGAGAAGCCGAAACTGGTCTAAAACCAGCAAATGCCTATATTGTTCGCTTGAATCATAATCAGCCGTTACCTTTTGGTTTTAACCTAGTGGCCAATATTGATTACCAAACTTCTTTTAATTTTCTTAAAGAATTTGACAATAATTATCGGACCGCTCTTATAACCAATCGCAGTTCTCAGGTTTTTATCAGCCGCTCTTGGTCTCATTATAGCTTTAATCTTCGGGCCTCTCGTTTTGAAACTTACTTTGCCCAAATAGATAGAGCCATAATAAGAAAAAGTCTACCTGAAATTAGTTTTAGTTCTTTTAAAACTAGACTAAAAAGAAACTGGCCCTTATTTTTTCAATATTTTCTTTCTTTCCAATCGTGGGAATATGGATGGGATTCGGAATTTGAAGCGGGCAAACATAAAAGAACTAACATTTTTGCCTTGAGTCCGATTCTGAGCCTGCCGATAACCACCATTCCATGGCTTGCGGTCAATGCTTCCCTAGGAACAAATTTGATTTATTATACTAAAAGCTATGCGCCTAACACTCGCCAAATAATCGATGAACCTCTTCTTTTAAAAAACCTTTCTTTTTCCCTCGAAAGTACAGGCCCAATTTTTTACCGCATTTTTGAAGGCGGAGGGATTTTTGGGTCTTCTAGGATAAAGCATTTAATTGAGCCATATACAAGGTTTTCTTATGAAAGTCCAACCGAACTTAGTAAGAGAGTCATCACGGCTGCTGGTTATTTTGTTCGTTCGTATCAATTGAGCTATGGCCTAACCAATCGCCTCATCCTTAAACAAGAAGGAATGGTCCGAGAGGTCTTTACCTGGGGACTTGGGCAAACCTTTTATTTGGCACCTAACGAGAGTCCTTTAAGTCCCTTCCGAACTCCCCTAGATGAGATTCCTCGATTTTCGGACATCGGGAGCTATCTTCGGTTTTATCCTTTGAAAAAAATCAGTCTTGATTTTTCGGCTAATTATAATCATTATTGGCAGAAGTTGGCGAGCTGGCGTCTTCAAGCCAATTTTAATTCTCCGGCTGATTTCTTTTTCTTCAATTTTAGCTGGTTTAAAAGTATGAATCCTTGGTATCGAGATGTTCTTTGGGATCGCCATCAGCTAGGCTTGACTACTAAATTTCAATTACCCCGACCATCCTTGGAGGCTTTAGTTGATCTAAGCCTTAATTTGGTTGAACGTCGCCTCCTCTACGCCGGTTTGAGTGCAGTTTATCATTATCAATGTCTTGATTTTCGTTTCGATTTTCGCCTCTTTCAATTCAGGGATAAACCGGAAATTCAATTTAAATTTTCCCTTGGTCTTGGCCATATCGGGAAAACAACTGATTTCTTGGCTGGTCTTGAATTTTAAGATCAATTATTTAATTTGACAAAGGGGAAATAGTTGGATTAATACTAATCGGAACAAAAAAGAGGCAAGAAATGAAGGGCTTAATTTTAAGTGGGGGAAAAGGGACAAGGCTTAGGCCAATAACTTTTACTCAGGCTAAGCAACTTGTTCCAGTGGCCAATAAGCCAGTTCTTTTTTACGGCATTGAGGCTTTAATCGAGGCTGGCATTAAAGATATTGGAATTGTCGTTGGCGACACGAAAAGAGAAATAGAAGAGGCTGTTGGTAGGGGTGAGCGCTGGGGCAAAGATGTTAAAATTACTTATATTGAGCAGGAAGCGCCACTTGGTTTGGCCCATGCTGTTCTTGTTGCTGAATCTTTTCTTGGCGAGGAAGAATTTGTCATGTATCTTGGAGATAATATTCTCAAAAGTGGGATCACTTCCCTTGTCCAAGAGTTCCGGGAGAGAAAACCCAATGCTCTTATTTTACTCACTGAAGTCCCTAATCCTCAAATGTTTGGCGTGGCTGAACTATGCGATGGCCGAGTAGTCCGTCTCGTTGAGAAACCTAAGGTTCCCCCGAGCAATTTAGCCCTGGTGGGCGTCTATATGTTTGATCATCATATTTTTGAGGCCGCCCGCTCAATTAAGCCTTCCTGGCGGGGAGAGCTTGAAATTACTGATGCCATCCAGTTTTTAATTGAAAAGGGCTATGAGGTTATTCCCCATATGGTTTCGGGGTGGTGGAAGGACACTGGAAAGATCGAAGATATCCTTGAGGCTAATCGGCTCATTCTAGAAGATATTTCAGGACGAATTGAAGGTCAAGTTGATGCTGACTCAAGGGTTAATGGCCAAGTAATAATTGAAAAGGGAACTAAAATAATCAATAGCGTAATTCGTGGCCCGGCCATTATCGGTGAAGATTGTGAAATTATTAATTGCTATATTGGGCCTTATACCTCTATTCAGCGAAAATGCCGGCTTCTCGGGACCGAAATCGAGCATAGTATTGTTCTTGAAGCAAGTGAAATTATTGATATTGGTAGCCGAATTGATGAAAGTCTTATCGGCCGTGAAGTTAAAATCTATAAATGCCCACCGAGGCCTTTGGTTTATCGGTTCATGGTCGGTGATAAAAGCGAAATTGGACTTAAATAAAAATTGTTTCTCCCTGGACAAACATAAAGAGGATAGGCGATGATTGAGGGAGTAAAAATTAAAAAACTGAGGGTTATCCCTGATGAGCGAGGCCGTTTAATGGAGATTCTTCGAGCCGATGAGGAAATCTTTGTTCGCTTTGGCCAGGTCTATATGAC
>JAOAFQ010000029.1 GCA_026416195.1 Candidatus Aminicenantota bacterium
CTCGATGGTAAGCTCTGGGCAATACCCTTAAAACCGCCAGCTTCACTCATAATTAAAGGAAAGAAAACCAGAGCTCCAAGAAGCATCAAGCTCAATTGAAGGGTGTCAGTGAGGGCGACTGACCACATGCCGCCGGCTGTCGTGTATATAATGGTAATAACGGAGAAAATCAGAGCCCAGATCCAATAAGATTCTTCCCCCGAATTAGTTATAATGAGAGCGGCCGTGGCGCCGGTATATAGAACTATTCCCAACCAGAAGGACAGGCGAATAATCCAAAGAGAGGCAATGAGAAGTCGCATGGAACGGCCATATCTTGTCTCCAAGAATTCAGGAATGGTGCGAATTTTTAGGCGGCGAAGAATAGGTAAAATAAACAGGCCAGCCATGACTAAGGCCATATTTCCAGTCCAGGTGTGCCAAATGATCGAAATTCCCTGTTCATAGGCTTTGCCGGCCTGGCCAATAAAGCTGTAAAGATTGACGTTAGTCGCAGTTAAGGCCGCCGCCAGAATGAAAGGTGGAAGCATGCGACCAGCGACGAAAAAATCATCTGGTCTTTCAATCCATTTAAAAAAAATAGAACCAAAAACAAAAAGGAAGGCTAAAAAAACAAGCAAAATAATTAAATCAAAGCCACTCATTGGCTAAAGCTAGCTTAGTAACCAGAAAGACGCCTTTTTAGCTTCTCTATTTGAAAAAAAGATGTCAAGAGGATTATTATCGGATATTTGAAATGATGTCCATCTAAGATGGATTGACTTTTGAAAAAAAAGAACCCATAATAGAAAAGATGATAAAATTTACTATTCCTATAAAGATAGTAAAAATAGCATTATTTTTTTCTTTCATCTCTAATTTGTTATTTGCTAATTTTCTCAAGCCAGGCGATGATTTAAAACCCTTTTCACTCCAGGCCGTGGATGGAAGAATTTTCAAGGTCTTTATTGATAATGAGGTTTTGACTCTCCAGCAAAGTGATTCTTCAGGTAATTTGCTGGCCACAATCCGACCAGAAGTTATTCTCCTTGATTTTTGGGCCACCTGGTGTCTTCCCTGTCGAGCGGCTCTGCCTCATTTGGAGCGACTTTATAATCATTTCCAGACTAACGAAAAAAGCCGAGATCGGGTTATATTTTTAGGTCTCGTCCTCGATAAACAGGGGGCAGCTATTGTCAAACCCTTTTTGCAAAAGATAAAATTGTCTTACCCTCAGCTCTGTAGTTCGACCAATCCAAGCCAAAATGAAATAATTCGCTCCCCTCAGGAAATGGCTCTAGTTTATAAAATTCAGGAAATTCCAGTTGTTTATATCATTAATCGCCAAGGCAAAATTGTTTACGCCCATGTTGGTTTTAAAGAAGAATATATAAAAGAAATTGAAAAGGTTATTTCCAATCTTCTTGGAATAAACCAGGGGAAATAAACCGAAGCCTTAATTTTTTAAGGATTAACTAAATCAAATGAAAGGTGATCAAAAAAAAGAGGAAAAGAGATTGACCAAAATTTGGCCACAGCATCGACTAGCTTTTGGCCTACTTGGTACAGGTATCCTTTTGCTTATTTTGGGATTGACAGCGGGTGAATATTGGACTGTTTTAGAGAAAGCGGTGACGATTTGTCTTGATTGCTTAGGTATTGGCTAAAAATTCCTAGTTAAAGTTAGGTCTTATTTGCTTGGTTGAGAAAAAATTAAATGAAGCGAGAGAAAAAAAGACGTCTTTGTCAGATTGGCGCGGCTGTCGCCTTCAATGCCTATCTACCCGCTTTTTTCCAAGCTGGGATTTTTCAAGGAAAAATTAAAGGGCTCTGTTTTCCTGCCCTTAACTGTTATTCCTGTCCCTCAGCTCTTGGGGCTTGCCCCATTGGTTCCCTTCAGGCCAGCTTGGCTTCAATTCGCCTTAATCTAGAGGCTGGCCAGCGTCAATTTGGACTCTATGTGATCGGGTTTTTAACCATTGTCGGAAGCTTAGTTGGACGGCTTCCTTGTGGCTGGCTATGTCCCTTTGGCCTTTTTCAGGAATTAATCCATCGGAAAAAAGGGTTAAAAGTCAAATTACCTCGCTTTGTGACCTATGGCCGCTATCTTGTTCTGCTTATCTTTGTAATTTTCCTTCCTCTTTTAATCATGGATAAGTTTGGTCTTGGCCAGACTTGGTTTTGTAAATGGATCTGTCCGGCCGGAACCTTAGAAGCAGGTTTGCCGCTCATTCTTCTCAATGAAAATCTTCGGTCGCAAATTGGCTTCATGTTCAGTTGGAAGGTTACTCTGTTGTTTCTCTTGATTGGACTCTTGTTTTTTATTGATCGAGCTTTTTGCCGAACAACTTGTCCCCTAGGAGCAATTTGGGGACTTTTCAACCGAGCCAGCCTTTTCCAAATGGCTATTGATGAAAATCATTGCGTCCGATGTTTGAGTTGTCAACAAGCCTGTCCAGTCGAAATCGATCCTTCGAAAAATCCTAATAGTCCTGACTGTATTCGTTGCCTTCGCTGTCTTGAGGCTTGCCCATCCAGGGCCTTGAGTTATTCCTTCCTCATTTGGCCAAGAAAGACCAAACCTGTTTCAATTTCACAAGATAATCAAGTATAAAAACGATAACCTCCATAACTTAAAAGACTCTTTCTTTATTTTGTCCAAAACCTCCATTTGATTGTCTTTTTTGTTTTGTTTTTTTAAAATCGAAAAAGAATGACCAGCCTCAAAAAGTTAAAGCTTTCATTAGTTCTTTTTATATCCATTTTTCTCTTGGGCACGATTGGTTTTAAATTAGTGGGGGGCCGTCAATATTCGCTTCTTGATTGCGTTTATATGACAGTGATTACCATTTCGACGATTGGTTACGGCGAAATTGTTGATCTCAGCCACAAGCCAGCTGGTCGTCTGTTTGCGACTGTTTTTATTATCCTTTCCCTGGGAACAATCGCCTTTGCGGTTTCTTCGATTACCGCTTTTGTAGTCGAGGGGGAACTTAAGAATATTTTGGGGAGAAAGAAAATGGCCAAAGAGATTCAAAAACTTTCTGATCATTATATTGTCTGTGGAAGTGATGAAACGGCGTTGACCGCAATTCAAGAACTGAGGCTAACCAAACGGCCTTTCGTAGTTATCGAACCTTCAGCCGAAAGAATTGAAAAAATAAAAGCGTTGGGTTCAATTCTTTTTATCCAGGGAGACCCAACCGACGAAAGCGTTCTGAAGGAAGCGGGCCTTGACCAGGCTAAAGGAATTTTTCTTTCTTTACCAACTGATGAAGCCAATCTGTTTGCGACTTTCACAGTTCGAGGTCTAAACCCAAATATCCGAATTGTGGTTAAAGTTATTGATATTCGTTCCCAAGCAAAAATGATTAAAGCCGGGGCTAATAGCGCTATTTCCCCAGCTTTTATTGGTGGTATGAGAATGGTTTCAGAGATGATTCGACCTGCAGCTACAACCTTTCTCGATATGATGCTTCGGGATAAAGAGAAGGTTCTTCGAGTTGAAGAAGTAACCATTAAACCCGGCTCATCTCTCTGCGGGCAAACTCTGGCCGAGGCAGGGATTGAAGAAAAAACTGGGGCTCTGTTGGTAGCAATAAAAAAAGCTGGTTCTTCAGATTATGAATTTAATCCCCCAAAAAGTCACCGTCTCGAACCCGAAGAAACTCTTATTTTGATTGCTACTCCGCAGATGGTCCAAAATCTTAATTCTCTGGCTTCCCTTTGAAGAGTTTTCACCGCCTAGAGGAGTAAGTTTCAGTTAATTTTAGGTTTAAGAGTTTCTTTAAATTCATTTAATTAGAGGAGGTAATTGTGGTTCTTTTTCTCCTGTAGCTACAAGTTGCTCGACCCGAGTCGTCAATCGATCTAGCTTCCTTTCGGCTTCTTCGAATTTGCCTCTGGCATTAATGAGGTGGCTGCCCAAAGTCTGGAAATCAGAGCGAAAACGACTTAAATCGCCTTCAAGTTGGGCTAGAGCTTGAAAGATAGTTCGGGCTGATTTTTCAATTTGCAGTCCCTTTAAACCGAGAACAATAACCTGAAGATAGGCAAAGAAGGAATTAGGCGAAACTGGAATAACCCTCTTTTGAAGAGCATAGGAGAAAAGGCTTTTCTCCTCGGCTAAGCTTTCTTCTCGAATAATAGTTTCATAATAAATATTTTCGGCCGGAATATACATTAGGGCAAAATCATAGGTATTTTCTTCGGGGCGGATATATTTGCTGGCAATATCGTCAATGTGCTTACGCACGTCCTGATAAAAGCGGCGGCGCCAGGTCTCTTTTTCCTTTTGATTTTCTTCTTGAAGAAAACGACGGAAATTTTCTAAAGGAAATTTAGCATCGACTGGAACTAAGTTATTACCTATTTGAATAACTGCATCAACCTTTTCTCCATTCTTAAACCGATATTGGAGGGTATAATGAGCAGGCGGCAAGATTTGGGCCAATAGATCACTGAGGAAAAGTTCCCCAAGGCCTCCTCTAAATTTAGGCGCCCTCAATAGTTCCTCTAAACTGGCAATGCTTTTAGCCTTTTCTAAAACTTCTTTAGTCGCTATTTCCATTTTTCCTAAATGTTCTCTCACCTGACCTAGGTTTTCGCCAATCTGACCTGTGGTTTGTTGGAAATGAGAATGAATACCCTGAAGTTGCTGATTGACTAGCTGAGCCAGCTGAGTAACTTGTTGCTGGACAAGACCTAAGGATTCTCGAAGATGGGTGAGAAGTTCTTGCCTTTCAAGCTGGCGTCTTTCCTCCAGACGTTGCTCTCTTCTTTCTTCAAGACGATTAAGAGTTTTAGGCCAAAGGTAGAAAATTAAAGCCATGATCACGAGTAAAAGGAGAGAAAAAAGTAAAATTAATGAATTCATGGCTTTGATTATACCTAATCATTTGATGAAGGGAAAGCGGTCGATTCGGATTGATCCCCAAGTGAGAGATTTCTCTCAAAAATTTGGCTTTTCGCATTGTTAAAAAATTCATGAAAATGGTCTTTTTGCCTGATCAAAACAAGTTAACTGGCCAGATGATCATCTAGGCCAAAGAAAATGAGCCAGAAGTTTGATTGACGAAGAAAATAAATTATATTATTATAATTTAGTTTTGCCCGAAAAATTTGAGTCAGGGGTTTTGGTTTAAAGAAAGACGATTAAAGCGATCCAGGTTAGGAAAAAATAAATTAATTTCGAAGATTGTAAAGTGGCCCGTTAGCTCAACTGGTAGAGCAGCGGACTCTTAATCCGCGGGTTGGAGGTTCGAGTCCTCCACGGGTCACTTTTTTGCTTAGAGGAAAAAATGCGAGTTTTTTTGATTGTTCTTCTCCTTACCTTAGGACTTATATTGGCCCTTTGGCTGATTCGCCAACAAGGCCAAGGAAGGCTCGAATCAAATCTTATTGCCCGAGAAAAGGCCATGGTTGAATTGACCAAAGTCAATTTGACCAGCCTTGAAAAGATTGTTCTTAATTTTTTGAGTCAGGAAGGTCGACTGCCTTCCAATCTTGATGAATTGAGACGCTCCAGGCTTCTGGTTGCCCCTGCGGTCGATGCCTGGGGTCGAGAAATTCGCTTGGAATTGAGCGGGGAGACAGGGTTTCGCTTGATTTCGTCTGGACCTGATGGTCAATTTGGAACGATTGATGATATTACCCTGAGCCATGAACTGTAAAAATCTGCCAAGTCTATTCCCTAAAAGGATTTAGGAATCATTGAAAAAAATTTTCTGTTTTGATAAATTGAATATTTAGGATTTATAAAAAAGCCAAAGGGAGTTAAACTAAGTGGATAAAACATCCTCGCCCAAGATACCTAAGAGCCGTTTTCAATTTGTGCTTCTGGCTGCGAAAAGAGCCAAACAGCTTCTTAAAGGGGCTAAGCCAAAAATTAAGACTAAAAGCCGCAACCCTATCCGGATTGCTCAAGAAGAAGTGAAGTTGGGTTTAATTGATTATGAGATTCTGGCCAGCCCAGAAGTGCCAGAGGAAGTTCAATCAGAAGAGATTTTGATCTCAGAAGAAGTTGGGGAAGAATTGGAAGGGATTCCACCTCTGCCTTCCTTAGAGGAAGAAGAAGAAGAAAGATTTGGTCGTATTTATGAGGAGGAGGAAGAGGAGGAAGAAGAATTTGAATCTTCCGACAGAGATTCAGAAGAAGAATAATTCTGAAAATAGAGACCCTTTATTTTTTCCTTTTTCCCCAACTGGGCAAAACGAGGTTTAAACTCGCCTCGTTCGGCTAACTGGAAAAGCTGAATATAATCTAATTTGATAAAATCACGATTAGTAATACCCAGAGAACGAGCAAAGCGAACTATCTCCGGTCGGTCGCCTTCTAATTCACAAAAATTGCCAATGGGAGTTTCGTCAAGGCAGATTTTAAGTTTTCCCTTCAGAAAGACTGTTCTGTACTTAGCATAGCGAAAGGTCGGAATCAGTCCGAGTTTTTTTAAAATTTTCCGCAGATGAGACCAATTTTTAACTTCGGTCTCGAATTCTTCTCTAATTTTAAATCGCCGGGATTTTTGAGGGGAACCTTTGAAGGTAAGAAAGGCTTTTGCCCCTACAAGGCGTAGTCTAAGAGCTTGAGCTTTGCGAGTAAGCTCCCTTGTTCGAAAATCATAAAGAATATTTTCTTCCCGATACCTTTCTTTCCTTAAAATAGCCCCAGCTCTTAAGATTTTTTCTTTAAAAGCTTCAGGATCATCAATTTCAAATTTGATTTCAGTTTCTAGCATTGGATAAAGAATTAATGATGGCGATAAAGAATATAATTAGCCAAGCTTTCAAGACTTTGACGATAGGAAGAAAAGGGTAGTTTTGTGAGCAATTCCTGCCCCCTTAAAACAAATTCTTTGGCTAAATTAAAGCTATAGGTGAAAGAATCAGATTCTTGGAGAAACTGCAGAATCGCCTGCTTTTCTTTATCTCCCAGAGGCCTATTCCGAGCTAGATCGATGATTTTCTCTCTGAAAGGGTGGCCATTGCAATTAAGGCTGTGAATAATAGGTAAGGTTATTCGGCCTTCATTTAAATCAGAAAAAGTTGGTTTACCTAATTTTTTTTCGTCACCTAAGTAATCTAAAATATCATCAATTATCTGAAAGGCTAAACCCAGGCAAAGGCCAAAATTTTCAAGTTGATTGAGTTCTTCCTGTCCGGCCCGAGCGAGTAGCCCGCCAATCGAACAGGAAGCCCCAAAAAGGGAGGCCGTTTTTTTTCTAATAATCTCCAAATATTCCCCTTCCGTTAGATCGAAATTACCACTTTTTATGAATTCATTGATTTCACCCTCGATCATCTGCGAAACCGTGCGAGAAAGAAGACGTATGATCTCATCATGACCGCTCTCAAGGAGAAGATTGATCGCTTGAATATAGAGATGATCGCCGAGAAGAACGGAAAGGTTTGTACCCCAGCGAGCGTGAACTGTTGACTGTCCTCGCCTTATTCTAGAATTGTCGATAATATCGTCATGGATTAAACTGGCTGTATGGATACATTCAACTAACGAGGCCATGAGAATATGATCTTGGCCATTATAATCGAAGAGTTTAGTGCTCAAAATGACTAAAGCTGGCCGAAGCCTTTTGCCCTTTTTTTTAAAAAGATATCGATTTATCTCAGCCAGAAAGGGATTAGAGGAAGAGGTTATCTCCTTAAGGAAATCTTCCACCGCTTCCAAATCATAGTTGATCTCTCGGTAGATGTCAGCCAGTTCGGGAATTTCTTTAGGCGGGTAAGCCTTTAACACCATAAAATTCTCTTCCTCTATAAATTACCCACCTATCTTAACATTATCAAGGTAGATTGCCAATCCAAAATTAAGACTGCTTTGAACTTCCCCGTTTTTTCAAGAGTCTTGTTTATTTTTAAATTTATTTTTTTAATGCACGTCACGAGCCTCTGAGAATTTTATTTCGGAGATGTCTTAAGGGGAGAGCTCCGTGTTTCATTAATTCGTTTAAAAATTCCCTCGGCGAGAAGGCGTCTCCCTTTATTTTGCGATATTCTTTTTCAAGATCAAGGATTTCTTGATATCCGACGTAGGCGTAAATTGCTTCTCCAGGATTGAGGATAATTTGATTCCATTTTCTTTCGGCTTCAATCGGTGATTGAAAACCGCCTTTGGTCATTAAATCAATAGCTTGTTCCTTGGTCATTCCTCCCTGATGAATGTTAAGCTCAAGCTGGAAATCAATTACGATTTGGAGCAAGTGTTTGAGTTCATTCATTCTCAATTTTAAATCGTAATCACCAAAACCACTTGTTACCAGCAGTTCATTAAAATAAACGGGCCAGCCTTTAATTAAAGGTTGATTGGGATAAAGTTTTCTCAGGAGAGAGGGATTTTGCTGGTTGGCTGCCAAAGGAACGAAAGGTCCCGGGAAGATGCTACTCGTAATCCAGAAATAAAGAAAGTGATGATTATAATCCTCAAGAAATGAATTAATTTGTTCAGGCTTCCATTCAGAAGGAAAAGGAGCTATCTCAGCCCTAAAGGCACCCGTTTTCTCATAAGGGCCAGGACCAGTTACTCTTACGATGTTGGCCATTTGCCTGATTATTGGCATAGGCACAATGGTTATAGGTTCAGCTGGTAAATAGGCTAAATTATTTTTAGCTATAAATTCCCGTAAAGTGCTAACTCCATTTTTTATGCTTTCAAGAAAGTTCTCAGGAGTGGGATGATAAATTTTTATTTTATCGAGAACTCCTCGGATAAAGAGGTTGCGAAGCTGTTCTTCAGTATATTGGGTTGAAAGTTGTTCCATATTTATATGGGGATACATAATACGGTAAAACGGCATCGAAACAATGGCCATTTCTCGGCGGAGATTGCTATAGTCAGCCCTGGACCGAGCAATAAGTTCATCAATGGGAATGGTATTCTGAAGAGTAATTCTCAATAGCTTGGGATGAACTTCGCCCAGCCGAAAGTTGCCTGTCGAGCGAGGCAAGAGCTCATTCTGGAGAAAACGCTGATAATCCTCAAGAGCTGGAATCACTTTAACGATTTCAGCTTGAAAACGGCTCTTCAAATCAGGGGAGGCGGTCTCAATCAAGCGGGGAATTTCATTGCGGTAAAAATCAAGAATTGTTGGAAATTGCTTGATGGCGGTTTCGGTAAAAAGTTGGGGAGGTGTCTTCAAATTGGCCTTAGCCTGTTGAATTAGCTTGGGCAATAGTTTGGCTCGCTCAATAGCACTTTTGAGTCGAGTGTTGATGTCAGCAAATTCCTTACTGAGAAGTCCTTGGATAGAAAAATAAAATAATTCATTATAAAAAAGAGGATTATATTCCCAGGGAAGAAGGTTCTCGTGTTTAAGCACTTCATAATCTAGGGAGTCGAGAGCTATATCAAGATCAATATCCATTTCTGAGGAGAGTTTACTTCGATCAATTTTGGCCAGAAAGAGTTGTCGATAATTATCCAAAGAATCGTGACGACGATCAATATTAGCTTCGCTCATATCTTCAAGCTTATCGTTGTATTTATAATAACCAAGCAAAGTTGCTGTCGTCGGATAGAATTTCCACATATCATCGAGATAGGTCTCTAAAGTCTTCATAAACTTGGCTTCTTCAGGATTTTGCTGACTGAAAAGCCAAACTAACCCAGTCAGCAGAAATAGGCTCAGAGGGATAAGTATAGCTCTTGTTTTCACTTTAGCCTCCTTTCGTTATTAGCTGGAATCATCATTGCGTTTCAATTCCCACGTCTCTGGGAATGAAGTCTTATGAATCCTAGCATAAGCAAAATTAAGAGTGCAAGCCCTTTTTACCAGCGAATAACCGCTGAAGCCCAAGTATAACCCGAGCCAAAAGCCGTAAGAACTACTATATTTCCTGGTTTAATTTTACCATTCCGACAAGCTTCATCTAAAGCAATTGGAATCGAGGCAGCTGTGGTATTACCATAGCGATCAATATTGCGTATTACTTTTTCAATAGGAATGTTAAGATTTTTGGCGACCATTTGGGTAATGCGTTCGTTGGCTTGATGAGGAATAAGAACATCTACATCGTCAATAGTTAGTTGGTTGTGAGACAAGGCTAGACGCACGGCCTCAGGCATTTTTTCGCAGGCATTTTTAAAAACAGAGCGGCCATCCATGCGGGGAAAATATCGTCTTTCCCGAATGTACTCTTCTTTAAAGACAGGTCTATCTTTTGGGCTTGGTTTTTCCATCCAAAGGTCAGCCACAAAGCGGCCATCAGCAAAAAGATGAGTCGAAAGAATTCCTCGGTCATTGCCGTCATAAGCTTCAATAACCACGGCCCCAGCGCCGTCACCAAAAAGAACAGCCATATCTCGGCCTTCGTCAGAATAATCCAGATTGGCTGACTGAACTTCGGCCGCCACGAGAAGAATTCGACGAAAAGTACCAGCGCGGATATACTGATCAGCTACGGAAAGAGCATAGATAAAACCTGAACACTGATTACGTACATCCAAAGCCCCAATTGAGGCCAAGCCAAGTTTAGTCTGAACAGAAACACCTATTCCAGGGAAGTAATGGTCTGGGGAAAGGGTGGCTGCAATAATAAATTCGATCTGGCTTGGCTTAAGACCAGCCATTTCAATTGCCTTTTTTGCGGCTTCAGTGGCTAGGTCGGAGCTGCCAATTCCTGACTCAGCGTAGCGTCTTTCAATAATTCCAGTCCTTTGCCGAATCCATTCATCTGAGGTATTCATTATTTTTTCCAGATCAAAATTGGTCACAACCCTGGGGGGAACGTAACTTCCAGTGCCGGTTATGATTGATCTCATTTCACTTTAAATATACTTTAATTTTAGTCTAAAAAAAACAATTTAGATTAAATTTCTTTGGATCGAAGCGACTTCTTACATTTATATTTCTTTCTCTATCCTCCGTCAATTAGATTTTTTGGGTCGTGGTTGACGATAATTTAAAGGCTAAATAAAATAACAAAAAATCGACCTAAATTTTAATTTGAGGTTATGAAGCTGACGTGGTAAAGAAAAGAAAAAAGAACAAGTATCTTCGCCTCCGAATTATTTGTCTGTTTATATTATTTAATATATTCATATTAAAGCTTCGGGCTCAGGAAACTCTCATCAAAGTTGATGTAGCCATTGTTCCCAAAATTCTTTCCCGTGGTGAAACAGGACAAATTGTCCTCAGGCTCACGGTCCCAGATGGGGCCATTGTTCTTACCGAGCCTGAATTCATTATTGAATTCAAGGTTTTGCCTCCTTTGAATTTGCCTAAAAATTTTTTTACTGCCACCGATCTTGACTTAGAAACTGAAGATAAGAAAGGACGGGAAAGCCTCAAACTGGACAAAATTATCAAAATCCCCTTTTCGGTAGCCCTCGATGCTCCTCCTAAGACTTATATTCTTGAAGGGAAAGTTAAATATACTCTTTTTTCTCTTAAAAAGGGGTGGTGTTTGCGGACTGCTTCTAAGTTTTATGGCTCCTTTTCGACTCGTGCCTCCATTATCAAAAAGAAACCAGGCTCTTAATCTAAATTTTAAAGCCAGCCAGCTTTTAAATACCACTCAATAGTTTCATTTAGTCCCCTTTTTAAGTCGTATTCAGGCTTAAAACCGAGGCGACGCTGAGCTTTGCTTGGATCAGCTAACCAATAAGCAGCTTTCATCTCCTTATACTTATCCAGATTAATAATTGAAGCTTGACCGGTAATTTTACTAACCAAATCAGAAAAAAAAGCTACCGAAAAAACTAAAGAGGAGGGTAGTTTTATTTTGAGGACTTTCCTTTTCAAAATAGTTGCCGCTGTAAGACCGATTTCCTCCCAAGTATATCCTCTGGGAGCTGCGATATGAAAGATTTCTCCTGAAGGTAAATTTTGGGTGGCAGCGAGATATAGAGCTTGAATCAGATCCTTGACATAACAGAGATTAAATTTCATCCGACCGGAATCGAAAAGGAGCAAAAGGCCTTTCTTAATCAAGCGAAAAAAGGAGAGGAAATCCCGATCACCTGGTCCGTAAACAGCACCCACGCGGATGATAATGACCTGAAAACGGGAAGAATATTCAAGAGCTACCCTTTCTCCAAGAAGCTTGCTTCGGCCATAGGGATTTAGAGGAGAAGGTAAGTCGTCTTCTTTAACTGGAATTTGATTAAAAGCTGGCCCTACCGCCGCTAGGCTACTTAAATAAATAAATTTAATTTTTTTCTTCTGGCTGTTCAAAGCTTTTAAAAGGCTTGCTGTTCCTGAATAATTTACACTATAATAGGCGGTCGGCCGGGTAGCCTTGGTTAGGCCAGCCAAATGAAAGACGAGGTCAAAATCAGATGGAAGAGGCGGTATCTTGAACAGGTCTCCAGGGAGAGGAACGAGGGCTGGTTGTAGTTGTAAGTCAGGATCAATTTTCTGTGGTTGACGGACTAGTAGGAAGACTTGATTTTCAGGATTTTTTACTAGTAAGGGAAGCAAATGCTGGCCGATAAACCCAGTGCCGCCGGTAACTAGAATTTTCATGGTGTGATTCTAAATTACGCTAAGGAAAAGAGTCAATTCCGAAACAACAAAATATCAAAGATATAGAGGAAAACCTGAGGAGGAAAAAAAATGAGCCTTTTTGATAAGTGCTATCAATTTACCCGGGCTGATGAAGCTATGGCCATGGGCATGTATCCTTATTTTACTCCTATACAGGCAGTTAAAGGCAATCGAGTTATGGTTGATGGCCGTGAAATGATCATGGTCGGCTCCAATAATTATTTGGGCTTGATTGATCATCCCAAAGTTAAGAAAGCAGCTCAAGAAGCTATTGACCGTTATGGTGTAGCTACTTGCGGCTCGCGCTTTCTCAATGGTACTTTGGATATTCATGTCGAACTCGAAGAAAGATTGGCCCGCTTTACCCGAAAAGAAGCTGCCTTAACTTTTAGCACTGGTTTTCAGACGAATCTAGGAATTATTGCTACCATAATTGATAAAGATGATTATATTATTGCTGATCGCATGGTTCATGCTTCGATTATTGATGCTTGTCGTCTTGCCTATGGCAATGTCCTTAAATTTAAGCACAATGATATGGCTGATTTGGAAAGGATTCTAGCCTCCTTGCCAGCTAAAAACGGCAAGTTGATTGTCGTAGATGGAGTTTTCAGCATGGAAGGCGATATGGCTAATCTGCCTGAAATTGTCGCCCTTGCCCGGAAATATGGAGCCAAGGTAATGGTCGATGATGCCCATGGGATTGGTGTCCTGGGAAAAAATGGTCGAGGAACAGCGGAGCATTTTGGGGTTGAAGAAGAGGTGGATCTCATCATGGGGACTTTTAGCAAGTCCTTCGCTTCCCTTGGCGGTTTTGTGGCAGGTGAAAAAAAAGTTATTCAATATATAAAACATCACGCTCGTTCCCTTATATTTAGTGCCAGCATAACTCCAGCCTCGGTCGCCACAGCCCTAGCCACTCTTGATATAATAGAAAATGAGCCTGAAAGACGTGAACGCCTTTGGGCCATAAGTGAGCGCATGCGCCGCAACTTTCAGCAGCTTGGCTTCAATACTGGGGATTCTCAGACTCAAATTATTCCCATTATTGTCGGCGAAGATGAAGCTGCTTTTATGCTTTGGCGATTGCTCCGAGAGGAAGGCATTTTTACCACCCCGACAATTTATCCAGCTGTGCCCAAAGGAAGGGCTCTCATTAGAACGAGTTATTCGGCCACTCATACTGAGGAGGAACTTAAGATCATTCTTGATAGTTTTAAGAAATGTGGTGAAATCCTGGGCTTAATTTCGAGGAGAGATTAATGAAAAAACTTTTGATTATCGGAGGGAGCTTTCTCGTCTTAGCAATTTTGAAGGCCAATTTATGGTCATCGACGATAATGCCCCTAAATGAAATTAAGGCCGGAATGAAAGGGAAGGGGAGAACCGTCTTTTTTGGAAACCAGGTCGAAGAGTTTGAAGTCACGATTCTTGGTATTCTCGAAAACGTTGAGCCAAAAAGGAATATCATTTTAGCTGAACTTTCTGGAAAAGGCTTGGAGCAAACCGGAGTTATTAGCGGCATGAGTGGTAGTCCTGTTTATATTGACGATAAATTAATTGGCGCGGTCGCTTATAGTTTTCCTTATGCTCGTAAAGCTATAGCTGGTCTGACACCAATTGAAGAAATGCTAGCGGCTACAAAAAAGGAGAAAGATTTTCGCCCTCCGGCTGGTCGCCCGGCAAGTTTTAAACCTAGTCTTTCTTTCCAAGAAATTCTAGAGCTCAATCCGGGGTTATTCCCTGAGCTTCAAAATTCAATTGCTGGGACTGACTTGCGCCGGTTAACAGTTCCTCTAATTTTTAGCGGCTTTTCGCCTTTCCTCCTCGAAAAGAATCGTCATTTGTTGGTTCGTTTGGGTTTTATGCCTGTCGCTTCTGGGGGGATTTCTTCTTCGGCGCAGGTTGGCAAGATGGCTCGACTTAAAGAGGGTGATCCAGTTGCTCTCCAGTTGATTACAGGAGATTTAAATCTGGCGGCTGTCGGGACTGTAACTTATGTTGATGGCCACCGAATCCTGGCCTTTGGCCATCCTCTATATAATCTTGGCTCTGTTGATTATGGCTTAGCCTCGGCTGAGATTTTGACCGTTGTTCCCAGTCTGGAAACTTCCTTTAAATTAGCCAAGACAGGACCGACGATTGGTCGCTTTATTCAGGATCGAAATGCTGGTGCGGTTGGGGAAATTGGTCAATTGCCTCAAATGATTCCCTTAAATTTAAATTTAATTGAGGCTTCTGGCGATTATAAGAATTTTCGCCTTCTGTTGGTTAATGACCGAATTCTAACTCCTTTGCTTGTCAATTTAGCACTTTATTCGATTATCTTAAGTGAAAGCCGGGCTTATGGTAATCTAACTGTCGAATTTAGTAGCGATCTTTATCTCGATAATGGACAAAATATTCGTCTTGAGGATCTTTTTTCTGGAAACCTCGATAAAGCGGCTACTTCCTTTGCTGGTCTTGTAGCGTCGGTAATTTATTATTTAATCAATAATGAATTCCAAGAAATAAAAATCACCCGTGGTGATCTTCGAATACGAACCACTGAAGAGGTTAGATTGGGGACATTGGAGAGAGTAGCTTGTAATAAATATGAAGTTTCACCTGGAGAAAGAATTCAGCTAAAAGTCTTTTATCGAACCTTTCGGGATGAGAATGTGGTAGAGGAAGTTAGCTTCGTTGCCCCGCAACTGCCTCCTGGCTCGGAGTTCCAATTGATTGTGGGGGATGCGGCCTCGATGCATCAGCTTGAGCTCGAGCTTTATCGTAATCCAGAATTTTCTCCCCGAAATCTTAATCAATTAATCCGACTTCTTAATAATCTGCGTAAAAATAATCGCATCTATTTCAAAGTTCTTATTCCCAAATTAGGAATTTTTTTGCGCGGCGAGGAAATGGGTAGTCTTCCCCTTACCCTTCGCACGATGCTAATCTCGCCTAGGTCAGTAACTTCGGCTATTGCTTTAAATAATTCAACTTTAGCCGAGTATCAATTGCCTATTTCCCATGCTTTTAAAGGCCTAGCTAAGATTCAATTCAGGATTAAACCTTAACTCAGGATTGAACCATAGTTCGAGGAGAAAGAAAAATGAGATTTAGACAAAAGTGGCTGATCTTTTTTGTTTTTTGGATTTATGGTTTTTTACCTGCCGTTGAGCCTCAGAAATGGGAATTAAAGCGTTTTGAAGATTTTCTTCGCGGTCAGTTACAGTCACTTCGACTTTCGGCTGATGGTTGGCTCTCTTTAAGCTTAAAAGCGGACATAATTTCTGGACCAAACGAAGAATTTTATTTAGCTGCAGTCATGGCTTCCGATGGGACCCTTTATATAGGAACAGGCCATAACGGTCGGATTTATCGGCTTCGTAATGGCAAAAGTGAACTCTATTTTCAATCTTCCGAAATGGATGTTACCTGTTTAGCTTTAGATGCCAAAGGAGTCCTTTATGCTGGAACTTCACCGGCGGGTAAGATCTATCGAATAACTGGAGTAGGCCAAGGGGAGACCTTTTTTGATCCTGAGGAAAAATACATCTGGGATCTGGTTTTGACCGAAAAAGGGACATTGTTAGCCGCCGTTGGTGAAAGGGGTGGCCTATATGAGATTTCTCCTTTAGGGGAAGGTAAATTGATTTTCCGACCGGAAGAGACTCACCTTCTTTGTTTAGAGCGGCTCGCTTCAGGCGAAATTTATGCGGGCAGTGGCAGTCTCGGTCGTCTTTATTTGATTAAACCTGGAGGCAAAGTTTCTCTTCTTTTCGATTCAGGTTATGAAGAAATCAAAGATTTGGTTGCTGATAATTCTGGCTTTATTTATATTGCTGCCTCTGGAACCCCTAAAGTAAAGCGTGAAGAGGCCGGCAAGCCAACAATTAAGAGCAGCTCAACCAGTGACTTTTCAGTCACTGTTGTGGCTTCCGAGGAAAACCGCCCCTCCCTTTCTTTAGTTTCCTCGGAGGGCCGAGAACCGGGTGCGGTTTTTCTCGTTAAAGCTGATGGAGTAGCCCGAAAATTATGGTCTTCTTCTGAAGAAATGGTTTATAGTCTTTTGTTTAATCCCATTGATAAAAAGATTTATTTTGGCACTGGAAATAAAGGTCGGATTTATTGTCTCGAAGGAGAGGTGGAAGCGAGTCTTATTTATGAAGGAAAATTCGAACAGGTCTACGCTCTTCAACTTGCCACCAATCGCATTTTATTTTTGGGCAATAATCCTTGCTCATTGGGTTTTCTTTCCCGAGAGCAAGCTCTAGAGGGCGAATTTTTGAGTTCGATAATTGAAGCCCCCACGGTAGCTACTTGGGGTAAGCTGGAATGGTTAGCTCAGATGCCTCCCGGGACAGCTTTAGTTTTTCAATCTCGTTCTGGCAATTCCTTGCCTCCTGGAGCTACTTGGAGCGAATGGTCTCCTCCATATCAGAAGTCCGGGGAAACAATCCTTAGCCCTAAAGGAAAGTATCTTCAGCTTAGGGTTTTGTTTCGGTCGCCGGCCGGAAATGTTTCTCCCACCTTACAACGGGTAACTTTGTTCTTTTTGCCGGCAAATTTACCTCCTTTGATAAGTCGTTTGGAAATTCTAGAACCTAATGAGGTTTTTCTTAAACCCCCGGAACAGGATGAGATTATCTGGGGGTTGGAAAGTAAGAGGAAAACTGAAAAAAGTGGGCCAGAAGAAGGCCGCCTTACCACCTTAGCTGCCCGCAAAGTTATACGGAAAGGCTATCAAACCTTTCGCTGGGAAGCGAATGATGATAATGGTGACAGTTTAATTTACTCAATTTATCTCAGAAGGGAAGGGGAAAAGGAATGGCATCTCTTGGCCGATGATTGGATGGAAACGGTTTTAGTTATTGAGACAGAAACTTTTCCGGAAGGAAGATATGAGCTAAAAGTGGTAGCTTCGGATCGGCCTTCCAATCCTCCCTTAATGGAGCTTAAAACAGAAAAAATAAGCCTTCCCTTTGTTATTGATAATTCAGCCCCTCAAATCAAGAATGTCACCGCCACTGAAAAGAATAATCAGCTTGAACTTAGCTTTGAAGTTGAAGATAGCTTTTCGGCGATCAAGAAAGCTGAAATTTTAATCCGTCCTGGGCTCTGGCAAGTGGTCTTTCCTATTGATGGTCTCTGCGATTCGCCAAAGGAAAATTTTCAACTTAAATTAATTTTAAAACCAGGAAGTGAAAGATTAGCCATCATTCGAGTAGAAGATCGAGCGGGGAATCGAGCTGTCTTTTGGCAAAAGTTTTAAGCTTATTAAGTGGTTTTAACTCTTTCAACATATTTATCTTCTCGGGTATCAATCCGGACAACATCGCCTTCCTTAATAAATTGAGGCACTGTTACAGTCAATCCAGTTTCTAAGGTGGCTGGTTTTCCGCTAGCAGATTGGGTTGCTCCTTTTAAATACGGTTCGGTTTTAATGACTTTTAGATCAACTGTGATAGGCGGTTTAACGCCGACGGGTTTTCCTTCATGCATCTCAATAGTAAAAACAACATTAGGAACAAGATAATTAACCGCTTCACCTATGAGTTCCTCTGAAAGAGAAAGTTGCTCGAAAGTTTCCAAATTCATAAAAACATATTCTTGACCATCCTGATAAAGAAATTCCATAGGAACTTCTTCCAAAATGGCTTGTTCTATTCGGTCTTCAGAGCGAAAGCGATAGTCAATAAGATTTTGATTCTTTAAATGGCGTAGCTTAGTTTGGACGCAGGCTTTCCAATTGCCAGGAGCAATGTGAACGGCTTCAACTACTCGGTAAAGTTCTCCTTCGAGTTTGATAATCATGCCTTTCCGCAGTTGAGTTGCGTTGATCATTTTTTCTCCTCAACTTTTAGAAAAATGTTTCTTTCGTTTTTTATTTTTTATTGATGAATTATTAAATATTTTTTAGCCTAAGATCTTTTCTTAGTCAATAAGACGAGGTTGGTTGATTTTGTTTCTAGAATTTTTTATAAAATGCATTTAATGGCTGAGTTGATCTTCCTAGGGACGAGCGGCGCCACAGCCACAGCCACTCGAGATAACACTTCTTTTCTTTTAAAAGTAGAAAAGGAACGACTCCTCATTGATTGTCCAGGGAGCATTATCTCGAAAATAAAAAGGGTAGGAGAAGATCCGACCCAAATCTGCACTTTATTTTTAACTCATACTCATCCTGATCATATTTATGGGTTGCCATCACTCGTTCATAGTTTGATGCTTGTCGAAAAAAATCTTTGTATTTATGGCTCGCCTGAAACCGTTTCTTTAGTGGCTCAACTGCTTGATTTATTCAAGCTTCGTCAGCCCAATATAAGATACCAAACAACTCTCATTTCGATTAATTCAGGTGAAGAAAAGAAAATAAGTGATACCTTGAGAGTAAAAGCTTTGTCGACTCCCCATCATTCTTCCTCTTTGGCTTATCTTTTCAGTTTAGAGTCGATTGGGCAAAAATGGCTTTTTTCAGGCGATACCCCACCTTATCCACCTCTCTTTGAAGAGGCCCGGGAAGTTGATCTTCTTGTTCATGAGGCCTCAGCCCCCCAACGTTTTTTTGAAGCCTATCCTGAACTGAAGACAGTTCATACAAGTTCCTTTGAACTCGGTTATCTAGCCTCCCGAGCTGGGGTAAAACGTCTTATTCCTTGCCATTTTTTTGGGGAGGTTGATTTTTCGTTAGAAGAAATTGAGGCCGAGATCAGAGCTAATTATTTAGGCGAGCTTTTTATCCCCCAAGACTTAGATTTTTGGCCAAAAAACAAAAGAAAGTTTTAAAAATTTTAAGAAAATGAGGTTAGAATTGAAACGAGTGGCGTCGATTTCTATTATTGTAGCTGGTTACCTAGGACTAATTGTTGCCTGTAGGGGGGGACAAATGGTTGATATTCTTCTATTAAATGGGCGGATTTGGACCGGAAAAGAGACTCAGCCATGGGCTGAAGCCATAGCCATTAGGGAAGAAAAAATCTACGCCGTAGGTTCAAATAAAGCTCTACAAAAAATAGCTGGCACAGCCAAAATTATTTATGATCTCAAAGGTTCTCTGGTGTTGCCTGGTTTCATTGATGCTCATACTCATTTTCTTGATGGCGGCTTTTCTTTAAAAAGACTTAATTTAAAAGATGTTAAGAGTCGGGAAGAGTTCATTGCCCTGATAGCTCAAGAAGCCAAAAAGCTTGGTCCAGGGAAATGGATAACCCATGGTCAATGGGATCATCAGCGTTTGACGCCTCCAGAACTGCCGCGCAAGGAGTGGATTGATCCGGTTACCCCAAAGAATCCTGTTTTAATTAACCGGCATGATGGGCATATGGCTTTGGCCAATAGTCTAGCTCTCAAAATTGCTGGAATAAATCGGCAAAGTGTCTCGCCACCTGGCGGAGAAATTCAAATGGATTCAGCAACAGGTGAGCCCACAGGCATCCTTACCGATGCTGCCATTGACCTTGTAGCTCGGCACATCCCTGAACCTTCCTTTGATGACAAATTAGAAGCCGCTAAGTTGGCCTGTCAACATGCTCTAGCCAATGGGGTGACTTCTGTTCACGATATGGGTGAAGCGACCAATTTTGAAGTTTATCAAGAGTTGGCTCGCCGGGGTGAGTTAAATTGTCGAATTAGGCTTTATTTTCCGATCACTGAGATTGAAGTCTTTGAACGACTTGGTTTAAAGGGTTCCTTTGGTTCTGAATGGTTAACCATTGGTGGCCTTAAGGGTTTTATTGATGGCTCACTTGGAGCAGCGACCGCTCTTTTCTTTGAGCCTTATTCTGACCAAAGTCAAAATTTTGGTCTTTTTCACTCTCAAATGTATCCTGAAGGGATAATGGAAGAAAGGATAAGGCGAGCTGACCGACTCGGGTTACAGATAGCTATCCATGCTATTGGGGATCGGGCTAATGCGGTTATTCTTGATATTATGGAAAAGATAATTAGGGAAAATGGCCCAAGAGATCGGAGGTGGCGCATTGAACACGCTCAGCATCTGCGCCGCAAAGATATCGCCCGTATGGGTCGTCTTGCTCTTATTGCTTCGGTTCAACCTTATCACTTGGCAGATGATGGTTGCTGGGCCGAAAAAAGAATTGGCCCAGACAGGGCCAGAACTACCTATGCTTTTCGCTCCCTTCTCGATAATCAAGTAGTGTTAATCGCCGGTTCTGACTGGACAGTGGCTCCATTAAATCCACTTCTGGGTATTTGGGCCGCCGTAACAAGACAAACCGTTGATGGTCGTCATCCTGAAGGATGGATTCCAGAAGAGAAGATTACCGTGGAGGAAGCGGTTAAAGCCTACACAGTTAAGGCTGCTTATGCTGAATTCAGCGAAAAGATGAAGGGTACAATCGAGCCTGGAAAATGGGCCGATTTGGTTATCCTTGATCGAGACATTTTCACCATCCCCCCCCAGGAAATTTTAAAAACCCGAGTAAAGATGACTTTTGTAGCCGGTCAAAAAGTTTATAACGGGGAAAATTAAATTGAGACAGAGAGAATAGAGAGGAGAAGTTTAGGATATCAATCATCCAAAAGTGGCAAAAGGTAAATTCCTCTGTTAGAATAATAATTTCTTTAGGAGGAAAAAAATGAATGTCGGCATTATGAATGAAAGTGCGAAAATCGAGAATCGGGCTGCCTTGACTCCAAGTGGTGTTTCCTTCCTTGTGGAAAAAGGTCACAAAGTTTATGTTCAATCTGGCGCTGGTCAGCGGGCCGGTTACAGCGATGAAGATTATATTGCCGGCGGGGCTCAGATTGTCTTTACTAAGGAAGAAGTTTTTGGTCGCTCAGATATCGTTCTTAATGTTTCTCCGCTTAATCAAGAAGAATCTCAGATGGTTAAATCAGGACAAATTATCATGGGTTTTCAACACCTGGCTATAGCTAAGAAATCGATTGTCGAAGAGCTTTTAACTAAAAAGATCGTTATGTTTGGCTATGAAATAATTCAGGATGAAGATGAAAGCTTGCCTTTTTATGAGAGCCTGGGTGAAGTGGCTGGTCAAATGTGTATTTTTATTGCCGGTCATTATTTGCAAACAAACCAGGGCGGACGAGGAACAATCATGGGTGGAGTAGTTTCAGTGCCGCCAGCTACAGTGGTGATTATCGGCAGTGGAGTTCTGGCTAGAAGCGCAACTCGAGCTTTTCTTGGAGCTGGGGCTCATACCATTGTTCTCGGTCATAATATGGATCGGTTGCGACGAATTGAGGAAATGACCAATGGACGAGTTATTACTTTAATGGCCAGTCGCTATAACTTAGCGCGCATGACAAAAATTGCTGATGTCTTAGTTGGAGCTGTTCTTCTTCCTGGGGAAAGAGCTCCGATAATGATTAGCCGCGATATGGTTAAATCAATGAAGCATGGCTCAGTAATCATTGACTTGGCCATTGACCATGGAGGTTGTATTGAAACCTCAAGGCCAACTACCCTGGATCACCCTGTTTATATCGAAGAAGGGGTTATTCATTATTGTGTCCCAAACATCACTTCAGCTGTTAGTCGAACTTCGACAAAGGTTTTGTCAAATCTTGTGGTTCGCTATCTTCATGAAATTGGCGATTTTGGTCTTGTTGGAGCGTTGAAAAGGGATAGTTCTCTTGTCAGAGGTCTTTATCTTTATCAAGGTGACCTAGTGAAAAAAAATATAGCTGAAAGGTTCGGTCTACCTTGGGTTGAATTGAAGCTTAATTGACAAACACATGGCCAGTCATCTCTTTGTTGGAATTCTGACTCACGCTAAACTTTTATCTTTTGTTACTCCTGAAGAAGTGACAAAAGAGGTTAAGGCTTGCCAATTACGTCCGAGCCTTAAATCGGACGAAGAGGCCAAATTGGAGTTGATTGGTTAAATATGACTTCAAACGTTATCCTAGTCATGAGCGAAGATCATCTGACTAAAGCTTCAGTCGATAATTGTTTGAATATATTGGGCAATTAGATTAAATGGAGGCGATAAAATGAGCTGGGTTGATGATTATAAAAAGAAATTATGTCGAGCGGATGAGGCCGTATCGGTAGTAAAAAGTGGCGACCGAGTTTATATCAGTGGCAATGCCGCTACTCCTTATGTTTTAATGAAAGCCCTCGCCCAAAGAAAGGACGAGTTAGTCAACGTCGAATTAGTCCATGTGCTTCTTATGGGCGAGGACCCCCTTTCCAAGCCTGAAATGGAGGGGCATTTCCGCCATAATTCCCTTTTTGTTGGACCAGCGGATCGCCAGGCGATCAATGAAGGTCGGGCTGACTATGTGCCTATCTTTCTCCACCAAATTCCTGAGCTTTTCTATTC
>JAOAFQ010000152.1 GCA_026416195.1 Candidatus Aminicenantota bacterium
GTTGCTGAAGATAGATCTCCTCGTCGGCCCAGATTGTCCTTCCCTCTTTTGGCAACCAGCCCCGAGGCGTCCATTTTACTCCGAAATCAACCGCCTCCTCAAGCGAGAATTCGTTGCTGTGCATCTTTAAGTCACCCCTGCCTCGGGCACAGCGACAAGCAAGTAAGATCCAGACTAATTCGCGAGCTCGAGGTCTTGAGTCGAGCAGTCCAACCTGCATAGCGATTTCTTCCATAGCTGTAGCTAAGCCTTCAGCCCGCGAATCCCAAATATTATAAAGCAGAGGAAGGCGACGGATTGGACTGCTATTCTTCCCTGCTACCGACGGGTTCGAGTGCAGGCAGATGATACCAGAAGGCCCGCTGAGCCGAGAGTATTTTCCTTCCAGCCATTGACTAAACTCATCGCCCGCTTCCTTAGCGCGCTGGATGTCAGGAATAAGCTTTGAAATTCCCGCCATATGAAGCCAAGCGTAACAATATTAAGCAATCAGAGAGGAGATACCTTGACTAATTTTAGAGAAATAGAGATGATGACATACCATATTAATTTTCAGTAAGGAGATAGCTATGAAAAAAGGAGTGCTGGCGCTAACTTTGACCATGGTTTTTATCTGTTTCGCCGTCATAATTTTGGCCGCACCACGTTTCGTTCAGCAGAACTTTTCTCAACAACAGGCCACAGCTGAGCAGACCCCACCGCCTCTGAGGGCTGTAGCTGGCCCGGACAGGATTGTCATCATGCCCGCTAAAACTTATCTTAACGGCTGGGTGGGATATGGCGAGCCACCTCGCCGTGGTCGTCGTCGCCCTGAGCAGGCCACGCCACCACCAGTCAATCCAGGCCCGCCTCCGTCCGCCATATGGACGAAGGAATCCGGCCCTGGTGAAGTCAACTTTGCTGACCCTAAATCACCGGTAACCACTGCTACTTTTTCTTCTCCAGGAACATATGTTCTAAAGTTAACGGCAGATAACGGCCAGACCACAGCTTCCTCCACCCTAAAAGTCGTGGTTGATTCGGCAACGCCGCCCAAGACGCGTCTGAGTCCTGTTTATACGAAAAATTATAAGATTAATAGCCCACTTTGGAGCCACCGGCTCAAAGCCTTAATTGTCAACTGGATTCCTCATTGCATTGATCAGATCAACCGAACTGATCTCGAAATCGGCCAAGGTGGGATTGATAATTTCGTTGAGGCAGGAAAAAAGCTAGCTGGACAACCCCACGGATACCATAAAGGCTATGTTTTCTCTAACGCCTGGGTTCTTAACACTGTAGAGGCCATGTGTCTTGCTTTAATGGTGGATCCCCAAGGTGACGAAGAAATAATCAAAGCTCAAGCTAAAATGAGGCAGACCCTTGAAGACTGGATTCCTAAGATCTTGTCGGCCCAAGAGCCAGATGGCTACCTTCAAACGGCCTTCACCTTGCCTCGAATTGATAATAAAGGCAATATCATTCCTGGGCCATTTAATCGCTGGGAGCGCCGAGGCGACCATGAAGGTTATGTGGCTGGCTATTTCCTTGAAGCAGCTATTAGCCATTATTTGATGACTAACAAAAAAGACGCTCGCCTTTATAACGCGGCCAAGAAACTGGCCGATTGCTGGGTAGCGAATATTGGGCCAGCCCCCAAAAAAGAGTGGTTCGATGGCCATCAGGGAATGGAGCAAGCTTTGGTTCGCTTTGGTCGCTTTGTGAACGAAGTGGAAGGCCAAGGCAAAGGTGATGATTATATAAGATTAGCTAAGTTTCTCCTTGACTGTCGCAAGAATGGAACCGAATATGACCAAAGCCATCTTCCTGTCGTTCAGCAGTATGAGGCTGTCGGGCATGCGGTGCGGGCAGCCTATAATTATTCAGCTATGGCTGATATCGCTATGGAAACGCAAGATCTTGAATATCACAGTGCTGTCCGCTCCATCTGGGATAACATTGTTAATAGGAAATATTATGTGACAGGAGGCATTGGTAGCGGTGAGACCTCAGAGGGGTTTGGACCTGATTATTCGCTGCGCAATAACGCTTACTGTGAGTCTTGCTCAAGCTGTGGCCTAATTTTCTTCCAACATAAAATGAACCTCGCTTACCATGAAGCTAAATATGCCGATCTCTACGAAGAAACTTTATACAATGCTTTGCTAGGAGCGATCGACCTGGAAGGCAAAAATTTTTATTACCAGAACCCTCTCGACGCCTGGCAACTGCGTTATCCCTGGCATGTCTGTCCCTGCTGCGTCGGTAACATTCCCAGAACTCTGCTGAGTTTACCGACCTGGACTTACGTTAAGACAAGCGACAGCCTCTATGTTAACCTCTTCGTTGGAATGACTACAACCATTGAGGACGTGGCTGGCACGAATGTGGAGATAATTCAGAAAACCGATTATCCCTGGGATGGGAAAGTCTCGATCATCCTTAATCCTAAGAAGACAGCCTCTTTCAGTCTGAGAATTCGAGTGCCCGATCGCAGCGTCAGCGAACTTTATTGGAGCGAGCCAGAGGCCAATGGAATTATCTCTATAGCCGTGAATGGTTCACCGGTGAAGCCGGCGATTGAAAAAGGCTATGCTGTGATCAAACGAACTTGGAAAGCTGGGGATAAAGTTGACTTGGTTCTTCCCCTTAAACCCCAACGGGTCAGAGCTATCGAGGCCGTTGCGGCTAACCGTGGTCGGGTGTCCCTTCGCTTCGGACCGCTAATCTACAACATTGAGCAAGTGGATCAGGATATTAATCAAGTCCTTGACCCGAATTCCCCTTTGACGACTGAATGGCGGGGTGATCTTCTCGGTGGAGTGATGGTCATTAAAGGCAAATTCATCGGTGGTGGCGACATGATCGCTATCCCCAATTATGCCCGACTCAACCGCGGCCCTGCCCCTGATCCGGCAGCCCTTAAGCCCGGTCCAGAAGGCCAGCGACCAGCCCCGCCTCCCCCAACCTCAATTGTCTGGATTAAAGAAAAATAAAAGTTAAAATCAACAGAATTGACTTAGTTTAAAGTCGTCAAAAAGGATTTTTTCTGAAGCGAGTCCCCATATTTATGGTTTCTTTATGAGGTGAGGACTTTACTATCTTTTATCTGGGATTAATAATCGCTGATTAATAATCGCTGATTAATAATCGCTTGTTTGTGCATAAAGTCGAGTTCTTAAGCCCCAAGAGATGGAGATGAGATAACGAGAGCCTCAAAAGGGATTATCTTCTTCTAATTGAGCCGGTGGCTGGACGAGAGCCCATAGATGGACGGGAAATGGACGGTGAAAAAGAACCAAAGGAAGGTCGTGAAAAAGAACCGCTCAAAGGCCTCGAAAAAGAAGGCGAGGAAAAAGATCTCAGAGGCGGACTCATTCGTGAGGGAGCAGATGACCATGATGGCGACGAGAGCCGTGAAGGAGCATATAACCGCGGCTGGACAGATAATCTTGGCGATGAGGCCGAACGCGGCGATCCAGATACACCTGATGAAGTTGATAATCGTTGCAGATCAGATAACCTTGAAGTCCTCGTAATTGATCCTCCGGAAGTTGGTAAGGAAGAATGAGAAACTCTTCTAATACCCGGGCTTGAGGAACGAGTCGAGGGAGTTCTCGACGGTCTAGTCATAATTCGACTTGATGGCGTAGTTATTGTTTGTCTTGAAAGGTTTGATGAAGTCCTGCTTAGAGTAGGGCTACTTCTTAAATTCCTGGCCGAACTTTCAATCTTAAGCCGCGAAGGATAAATTTCAGAATTTAATATTTTCTTTTCAGACAAGGAAGGAGATGGATTTCGTTGATTTATCTGGCCAGAATAACTAAATTGTTGAGCTTGACCGGGTTGTATCAACCCATTAAGTGCAACTTTTCCTGCGGAAACAGAATTTAATGAAAAGACCTTTCCTTCCCCAAGGCTAAAAGAGGCGGGCTTCTGAAGCTGAGCTTTGTAAATTGTCGTCAGGCCTGGCCTCGGCCGATAATAGAAAGGCCACTCAACATAATAATAACGCCAGTGATAAGGATAGTAGAGAAAATGTCTATAGTAGCCCCAATAGGAAAAATAAGACCATCTCGGATAAGGCCACCAGGGCCTAAAGGAAAAAAACCAACCTACATAGAAGCGAGGCAACCCCCAGTAAGAATAATGAACCCAATGATAAGGATACCAACGATAATAAGACCACCAATAGTAACCGGCGAACCAATAAGATGGCCACCAGTAATAATCAGG
This sequence comes from Candidatus Aminicenantota bacterium, assembly GCA_026416195.1. Lineage (GTDB taxonomy): Bacteria > Acidobacteriota > Aminicenantia > Aminicenantales > CALLJL01 > CALLJL01. The sequence continues at coordinate 4,216 of JAOAFQ010000152.1, forward strand.
ATAGAAGCCTATTGACCAACTTATCCAAATCGTAGAAGGCCAGTAATAAACGATAGGGGGATACCAACAATAATGATATCTGTAATAATAAGACTTTTGCTGATAAGATGGTTCATCGCCACGAGTCAACTCCCTTTCTCGGCGCAACTCCCAGCGGTCAAAGTCATCGACTAAGGCTGGATTACGAAATTTCTTGGTCCCATAGCGGTCCACCTCGATCCGATAGATCCCTGTAACCGAAAAGGCTTCGTGAGGCGTCTGGATATTTATTTCATCTTCAGCTTGAATATAAACTTCACCAAAATTAATCTCCAAACTAATTGATTCCTCTTGAAGGGAAATAAAAGTTACCTGGGTGAAATTATTCAATCTGACATAATTGCCGTTTATTTTTACCTCGACTCTACCCTTTTCTGTTGACAACCTATCACCTTCTAAAATTGAGTCATTTATCCTAGCGGGATTAGCATTTATCTTGGCCACTCCCTCAATATAAGAAACTTCGGCATTTATTGAATCCTGAGAAAATAATGACATAGCACTTATGAATAATCCCAAGATTATATGGATAAGTTTTTGGCTCATTATCGGCCCTCCTTTTTATAATTTTAACATAAGCCCAAGAAAACGAAAAAGTTAAGACCCAAAGTATGAAGAAAGTTTTTGATATTTAGAGGTACCACTCCCAATAGCAATTAGATCAATATGCGCTAGCATGAGCTTTGCCTCTATGTTTATATTATCCTCGTTGCCTCAAGAGAAAATCTACATGAAAGCATAATCATTGCCTCATGTAAAAATCTCCACGAAAATTTGAGCAGCTTCGCTTATTCTTGGGCAAGCGCCATAGCTTTCCCACCTGAAAAAAGTTATAATCCAACCTGGCCACCGAATAAAGCTCGTTCAAAGGCTTCTGTTCTTCCTCATTAACCACTTCAACGGAGCTACCAGCCTCTTCGAACAATTTGAATCCATTAATTGCCATACCCAAACCAGAACTTTTTTAAATTCCTCATCGTAAATCCTTGCCCTCGCCCGCTTGATCTTCCTCGCCTCGCCCACAACGATTATCGTCGGTCGATCTGCTTTCATCAGAATTAACTTCCGGCCAGACCATCGCAGCAAAAAGCTGGCCTAGGCCCGATTATAACCCGTCAGTCCCACAAACTCATCCAGAATCCGGCTCTTTACCTTCTTTCGGCTGCCCTGATACTTACGGACCATCTCCTTTAAGACCTGTCTCTTATACACATCTCCGAGC
>JAOAFQ010000183.1 GCA_026416195.1 Candidatus Aminicenantota bacterium
GTGGCTCAGCATCCCGAATGGCGAGAAAAACTTTATCAGAATGTCTATTACCTTAAATCAGGCCTAAAACAATTAGGATTAAAAATAGATGATTCCCCTATTCCTATTGTTTCTTGGACCCTCAAAACGGCTAAAGAAATGAAAAGAATTCAGCAAGAACTTCTCCATCGGGGAATTGCCATTGCCTACCTCAAATATGTAGGGGCACCAGCTCGAGGTGTTCTTAGAATCTCAATTTTTTCAACTCATACCCAAGCTCATCTGGATAAACTATTAAATGAACTAAAAAATCTTCTCTAAGATTGTTCTTTATCTACAATTTATTCGAAGCTGACTTTTTAAAGAGCCCTTAAAAATCTGAAGGGCTTTCATCTTCCGATGAGTCCTCGCTTTCCTCGCTCCGTTCTTTGGCTTTTTCTGCTTCCTCGAGCGCCTGATCTATTTCTGATTCAAAATCTTCATCCAGATCCTCACCCAACTGCCGGCCCATTTTTTTCATCCACTTAGCTAGGCTTCTGGGATCATTTTCATCAAGGTCCCCAAACTTGGCCGGGTCGGCTAAATTTTCAAGGCGACTTTCCTCAGACCGAAAAACAGCAACTCGAGAAACAAGCTTTTTCATTCGAGAACTACCACATCGAGCACAAATCGGTTCAATGGTCTGGGAAACAGAAAGAGTCAGAAAAGAGGAAATTTTCCCGCAATCTTGGCAACGATATTCATAAATAGGCATATTCAGCCTCCCTTTATATAAGAGAACCTTCTGACCAACCTAATTTAATAAGATCAATTCTTTGAGGGTTGGCGATTCCAAGACGATGTCTAGTTTCAGCATATATAATGTGATGGGCTGGGGGTTGAAGCGGACGTTCTTCTCCAAAGAATTCTCTTCTTTTAGCTTGAAGAATAAGAACACCAATAGAGTCAACAGCGACTGGATCTTGACTCAATAATATACCTTTATAGGGCCAAACATATTTTTCATTAAAATGATGAGGACCGACTCCATGAAAAAGGGGCGTCAACATCAATAAAATATTTAACCTCACTTTACCTTTAATTAAGGGATTATTCCAGAGTAGAGCCAAGTCAGCACAGGTGTCAGGGTGATACGCTGAAGGATCAGGAGCAAAAGTAATTAGATTTTTTAAACAGCCGCCGATTCCCGACCAATAATGAGTTCGTATTGGTCGAACGTTGATTAAAGCCGTAGCTTGACGAAAAATTTTGTTTCTCAAAACGCCTCGATCATCAACACCAATTCTTTCCTCGGAGACCCCGCAGCTTAAAACCCGATCTTTGATTACTTCCTCAACCTCTCTCCCTGTAGGCAGATAGCTCCAAACATTGCTTTTTATGCCGACAACATCTTCTGGCTTAATTATTTTTTTCCAAGCTTCATCGGCATTAGGCGCTTCAAGGAGCACTTTCAGAGCCTCATCCAGCATTTCTCGGAATATTTGGGGCTTAACCTTTCTTCTGTCATCAACCACATCAGGGTGACGGATTAAAACAACTTTTGACCTTGTTTGGTCAGTCTGGACTGGGCTTAGCCAAGGCGAATAATTTAAGGCAAAAGGAGTCATCAGAGCAAATCGAAGGAAATCACGCCTTGAAATTCCTTTTTGCTCCCTCATTTTTCTTAACTCCTTTGGTTTTTCTTTTCTTTTATTTTTATTAAAACATCCTTAAATATTTCCTCAATTTCTTCAGAGGAAGAAGCGGCAAAAACAAGCAGACCAATATTTTGATAGACTCTAGCTCCTTCCCATAAACCATTTTCAGTTCTCGCTGTACCAGACTCCTTAGCTTCAGGAAGATAATTATCTAAGAATTTCTTGATCGCTCTCTGAGCCCTAGCTTCGTCGGGATATTCAATTAAAAGAAGATAGGTTTTTCTTTTATTCTCCGCCAAACGATGAGCTAAAAGAGCTTGGGTCGTTTCATCCAACTCAAGCCAGTTTTCGGTAGAAACAAAGAAATGATAATTAAGAATAGGCAGAGTCCGAAAATAACGAGCCTGGCTCTTTTCCCAGTTTGAAGGTAAATAATCAAGAATGTGAGGTCGCTGACCTTCTTCGGGAATAGCTTTAGCTATTTTTTCGCCCAAGGCCAGTATAATTTTCTTAGTTGTCTCGGTTTCAGCTTCAGAATAGATGGAAACATAAAATCTACCTTTCCAAAAAGCGAGCCAACCGCCTTTATAAAGGCCGTCCTGACCGATGGGAACTCGATCACCTTCTAGATCATGAGTAAAAACCCCAAAAGCATTTTCACTTCGGCCCATATCAAAGAAATCTACAATAATCGGGGGAAAATTCTCCTTTTCATATCGTCGCACTAATAGCCAACGAAAATTATAAGATCGATAAACTTCACCTGCTCCGTCAATGTAAGAAAAGATAGTCTCCGGATCGTAAAGGTTATCTTCTTCGCTGGCTTTCCAACCTTCAATTGAGGACGGTAAAAAAGCGCCCAATTTTTCAATAATTTCTTTTTTAGCTTCAAGTATTTTCTTGCAATTCACTTTGGCCTCCAGCCCGTAATTAAAAAGGACACATTGTGCAAATAAGATAGGAAAAAATATTTTCGACAACAAGGCCTTTCTTGTTGGGTAAATCATTTTTTTAAGCATCGCCTCTCCTCTTTTGCTTTCCCTAATTTTGCTTCTTTCCCTTGTTGTTGATCTTACTTAACCCCATGATCTAATTTTTGTTAATCCATTATCAATAATATAAAAAAGCTACTCCTAAATCTATTTTTAATAATAATTAATTCAGTCTTTCAATGGCGGCTACTTGCTCATTAATCGAACGAATTAAAGAAGGAGAAAATTTTGGTTGGCGATTAAAATTGCAGAGACCATTAACTTCTTGTTCAATATCATAAAGCTGGGTATAACAAAACCCTGCAATTTTAGGATTATTAATAAGAACCTCAGTCAGTCGCCGATATCTTTCAAGGAATTCATTGGCCGATTTGGGTCGAGCCCCATAACCCCAACCTTTTTCATCTTGCTGTCCAGGATTCCACCAAATGCCGCCATATTCACTGACAAAATAAGGTTGTCCTTGATAGGGCTGATGCCTTTTTGGGTCCCCATTGACGAAGACTTTGGGCGGATTCTCCAAAAGGCCAGCGAATGCTTGAGCAAACGTTTCAATATTTTGGTCGTAATTGTGAGCATCATAAACATCCGGTTGAACTAAATGATAACCCCCAGAAGCGTCAATGACTAGCCTTGTAGGATCCAATTCTTTGGTCAAATAATAGATCTCTTCGATAAAGCCAGGATAAATTTCATCCCAACGTTCATTGAAAGGACACCAACCAATGAGAGCTGGATGATTGAAATCGCGTTCAATGGCTTCTCGCCATTCCCTCTGGAAGGTTAAAAAATTTTCGCCCAGGCTAAGATCCAGCCCCCAATCAGGAAATTCACCCCAAACAAGGTAACCCAGTCGATCGGCCCAATAAAGGAAACGTCGCTCAAAAACTTTTTGATGAAGACGAGCTCCATTAAAACCAAAAGCTTGGGCCAATTCAATATCTCGACGGAGAGCTTCGTCGCTAGGAGCAGTGTAAATACCATCGGGATAGAACCCTTGATCCAAAACAAAACGAAGAAAAATAGGCTTCCCATTGAGGTAAATCAGATTGCCTCGGCTCTCGATGCTTCGAAAGCCAAAGTAACTTTTAACCCGATCTATTTCTTCTTTGCCTTGAAGATAAATTATTTCGGCCTCGTAAAGATTAGGTTCCTTAATTCCCCAAAGCTTGACTTTTTCGACCTTAATGGGGACATAAGTAATTTTCTCCGCTGGTAGAGAAACTTTAAAAACTTCTTTGCCTTGAAAATGAAATCGGACAAATAACTGCCCCTTTTCTGGCGAATGATTAAAATAAACGAAAAGAGCTGCTTGCCCTCTTTCTTTCTGTGGATAAAAACGAAGCTGCTGAATAAAAGTATCAGGCACAGCTTCTAGCCAAACAGTCTGCCAAATACCAGTAGTTCTTCGGTAAAGGCAACTGTAAGATTCAAGCCGATGCGATTGTTTACCCGTCGGTTGACGGCGGCTGCGAACATCATCTCGGGCTCGGACAATAATCATATTCTCTCCAGGTTTTAGATAAGGAGTAACATCGAAAGAAAAGGGAGTATAGCCCCCTTCATGGCGACCAACTTTCTCGCCATTTATCCAGACAGTGGTGTCATAATCGCAAGCTTCAAAATGGAGAAGAATTCTTTTTTTAGCCCAAGATTCAGGTAAAGTAAACGTTCTTTTGTACCAAACGGCCGGCATAAAGTCGAGAAAACCAATCCCGGAAAGAGAGCTTTCGGGAGCAAAGGGAACGATTATTTTTCGATCAAAGCCATACCCTTGAGCTTTACCAGCTTCCTCCCCAGAATCAGAAAAATCAAAAGCGAAATCCCAATAGCCATTAAGATTAAACCAGGATTCGCGATATAACTGCGGTCGAGGATATTCTGGTCGAGGAATATTTTCACTTAAGGCTTGACCAAGATTATTCGATCTGATGAGTTCAGATGAATTTTTTAGCGAGGAAGAAATTTGGGTATTAGCTAAAAAGGAAATAAAAAGCAAAAGATACAAAAAAATAATATTAGTTCTTGCCCTTGGAAGGGAACAAATTCTCATCGTCACTCTCCTTTTTTTCGTTGGAGAAATTATACTTAAGAGCTGGGCGAAGGAGCAAATTGAATTGCCCCAATTTTAAATTAACGACCTTCTTTACATCTTCTCATTTTTCAATTTAAAATCAGGAAAGCTTTAAACAAGAAAATTTTTTTTAAAGGCATATAAAACTTTTATGAATTTTAAAAGGAGGTTTTAATGGGCAGTTCGCCAATCATTTGGAAGACAGCTCGCTTCATTCTTCCGTTTCTTTTGTTTTTACCTTTTATTTTAACTTGGTCATCCCCAGTTCTAGCTTCATCTAAGGTACCCATTAAGTTTGATTCTTTTCATGGTTATAGCGGTACTGTCGATTACCTAAAAGCGGTGAGTCGGGCTTATCCTAATTTGACAGAGCTTATCGAGATCGGTCGAAGTTCTCTTGGACGACCTATATATGTTTTGGTTCTGACCAACATGAAAACTGGTGTTGCCCTTGACACTCTTATTCCTCTTCGGAACAGCCGAAATGAAGTTAAAAATGTTCCTCCGATGAAGCGGCATCAGGGAAAACCAGGTCAATGGATCTGTGGCGCCACGCATGGTAATGAATTCACTGGAACTGAAGTTTGCCTGTATATTATTGATAAGCTTCTCACTGGCTACGAAAACGACCTAGAGATCCGTCGCCTTCTTGATGAGAAAGTTTTTTATATTTGCCCTATCGTGAATCCAGACGGTGTTTACAATAGTGTCGAAGCTGGCCTATCACAACGCGGTAATGTCATGCTCCGTGATGACGATGGTGATGGGCGAATAAATGAAGATGGGCCGGACGATCTAAATCGAGATGGCTTCATTACCCAATTCAGATATAAAGATCCCAAAGGTGAATTCGTTATTGATGAGGTCGATTCTCGGTTAATGGTTCGTCTTCAACCAGGAGAAAAAACAAATAAAGAGCGTTATTCGGTTATCCTCGAGGATATCGACAATGATAAGGATGGAAAAAGAGGCGAAGACCCGGCCAGCGGTATTGATCTCAATCGTAATTTCCCTGAAGGTTGGTTCCGAGCTGATGGTTTCCCTGGCGGTCAGGGAGATTACCCAACTTCAGCGCCCGAAGTGCAAGCTTTAGCTGAATTCTTCACCAATTATCGCAATATTCTGATGGCCCAATTTTTTCATACTTCTGGAGGCTTCACCTACCGACCGATGGGCTCTTCACCTGATACCGCTGTTCATCGAAAGGATGCTGCTGTCTACGATTTCATCCTAGGAAAAAAATATCTAGAAATTATTGGCGAGCCAATTCCTGAGGCATGGCAGCAACCGGAAGAGATGGAAAAATTTAAAGCAGCTCTTCGAGGGCGAACGCGAAACCGCTATGCCCTTGAGCGCGGCTATGAATTTCCTCGCGGTTGGCGAGTTTCCTATAATGAAAATGAAGACCGTCCCTATGGCTACGGTCTTCAAGCCGATTGGATTTATCGGCAATATGGAGCCTATAGCGTCACCACTGAACTTTGGAATCCCCTTAAGGATATTCCAGGTTTCCCTGAACTTAAAGAAGATACTCCGCGGAGCGAAATCCAACGGGCTCTGCTTCGTTATCAAGATGAAAAATATGGAGGTAAGCTCTTTCTTTCCTGGAAGAAATTCCGTCATCCTGAGCTTGGTGAGGGTGAAATTGGTGGTTGGTTACCAGCTTATTCAGGGAACAATGCTTATCCTGGTGAACCTCTTCTTAATGTCTGCGAAAAACATTGGCAATTTGAACTTTTCCGAGCTAAGTTGCTGCCTGAAATAGTCATTTCTGAAGTAAAAACAAAATTCTTATATCAAGCTGACAGTTCCTTGTCGGCTACTGTTAACCAGGAAATTGATCAGGCTATTATTAAAAAAGGCCAGCCCAAAGGAAAGTATTCGATAGTTGAAATCAAAGCCATAATTGAAAACAAAGGCGAATTACCCACCCATGTGGCTCGAGGAGCAAGCCTAGCCCTTAACCGAGAAGATATTGTCTGGCTCTTAGGGGATCGAGATAAGATAAAATTTTTAATTGGTTCTCCCTGGCAAAGACTAGGTGTTTTGGAAGGTCAGCTTAAAATCCCAGTTGGTTTAGCTCAAGAAGAATCAACCTCAAGAGAGTCTCTATCTTCGGGTCAACCCACCCTTTCCTCACAAATCAGACTAAGGTCTGAAACTCAACCGACCGAAAGTCAAACCGTAAAAATCCTTTCGCCTTCGGCGCGCGAAGTTACTTGGGTAATCTCCATTGAAGGTCAAACCACGCTTAAAATTGTGGCAAGTTCGCAAAAAGGTGGAACTAAAGTCAAGGAAGTTATTTTGGAATAGGAGAGCAAAAAATGAAAATTAAAATAATAATGATTAGCATCTTTATTTTAACTTTTCTTTTTTCCTCTGAGGGACAGAAAAAGTTACAAACCAGTCCTGGTGGCTATCATGGTGAACTTGATTTTCCCATCAGTTGGAAACGCTACTATAGCTACGCTGAATGGACAAAGATTATGCACGATTTAGCCCGTCAATATTCCCATTTGGCTGATATTCAAAGCCTAGGGAAGAGCCGGATGGGCCGAGAGATGTACCTTCTGACTATAACCAACAAATCTATAGGTAAAGCTGAAGATAAGCCGGCCATGTGGGTGGATGGAGCTATTCATGGGAATGAAGTTAATGGAATTACTTGTTCCCTTTATCTCGCCTGGTATCTTCTGACTCGTTATGATTATGATCCCTATGTTAACCATTTAGTCAACCATTATACTTTTTATGTCCTCCCTGGCCTAAATGTCGATGCCAATGATTCCTATGTTACCTGGCCGAACACCGCTAATAATCCCCGAGAGCCTTACCGTCCAGAAGATGATGATGGTGATGGTCTTTATGACGAAGACCAAACCGAAGACGTTGATGGCGATGGTGAACTTTCTATGATGTATATTGAAGATCCTAAGGGAGATTTTAAATTTTCCTCCGATGGTCGTCGCTTCATCCGGATTTCTGATCCTAATGACCCAGCTCGACGCTTTCGATTGCTTGGCCCAGAAGGCTTTGACAATGATGGAGATGGCCGCCTCAATGAAGATGATTTGGGAGGACCTGATCCCAATCGAAATTTTCCAGCCGATTGGAATCTACCCCAAGGTCATCCCTATCCTCTCTCTGAACCTGAAACTAGGAATGTTTATGAATTTTGGCTAAAACATCCAAATATCTTTGCTAGTTTCCATTATCATAATATTGGTCGATTGATCATGTTTACTACACCACCTAGATTGCAACTTTCCCTTACACCTGAACAACGTCAGCAAAGACAACAGCAATTTGAACAGCGCTTGGCCGAGTTAAGGCAAACCAATAAATATGCTCAGCTTTTTGATATTGAAGTTCCTCCAGAATATCAAGAAGACCTTCGGGTCCAAACCGAAATCGTTACGATGGGCGCTCGAATTCTTAAAAATTATCGACCCACACCTTCAGGCCGAGTAGGTCAAGCTCAGGCCGCTTCCTATGAAATGGTTGGGCGCTACGCCTATCTCATTGAACTGTGGGGAACACCTGACTTTGACGCTGACGAGAACGGTGATGGTCGAGTTTCCGATGAAGAATTTCTCAAGTGGATCGATATTGACTTAACCGGAGAAGGTTGGATTAATCCTCATAAAGTCAAACATCCTGATTATGGAGAAATTTGGATTGGTGGAACTGCCAAAAAGCACATCACTCGAACGCCTCCGGCCCGATATATGGAAGAGGAAGCTCTCCGAAATACCCACTTTGTTCTTTATTGCGTCAGTCAATTCCCGAAGGTTGAGATCAGTGAGGTCAAAATTACGCCTTTGACCTCTGATCTTTTCTGGATTGATGTAACTGTCAAAAATGACCGGGCCTATCCGACCTCTTCTGATAGAGCTGTTCAATTAGGAAAGGCCACACTGGATAAATTGATCTTCAATTCATCGGCTGGCATCTCTTTAATAGAATTGCCTGCAGCTCAATCAGCTCTCGACTTAATCAATCGAACTTCTTTTGCTCCCGTTGCACCTGGGAAAGAAATCGAATTCCGCCTTAAAGGCCATGACGCTCGAACTTTCAGATATTTAATCAAGATGACCACTCCTGAAGGCTGGGTCGAATTTAAAGTGATTTCAAAAAATGGAGGCCAAGATTCCAAACGCCTTACGATTAAAGCCAGTAGTTAAGCCATTTAGACTGAATTCTGACCAAAATTCAGTAATTCAGTATTCCCCAAAACGAGGGTTGACCACATTACTAAAAATTGAACCAAAGCTGTAATTTAGAGTCACAGAGAGAGAATATTCATAACTCGTCTCCAATTGAGTCCGTCGCAGAAGAACCTCTTCCAATGTAGCTTCGCCTCGCCTAAGAGAAAGCTGATCGCGGACTCGATCATAATAGCCATTAAGACCTACAGCCAAGCCTTTAAACAAGCGCAGATAAAGGCGACTTGAAAGCCTTAATCGGTTCTTGCTGAAATCATGAAAATAATGGGATCCCCGGATACTAGCCTCCCAGGAACCCCAAGGTTCTTTTAACTCTAAAGTGGCGGTCAGAGATTGACTCCATAAATTTTCAGCTGTTTTAAAATAAATCGTCTCCTCTCGATAACTAACAGCATTAAAGCCAATTCGATAGAGAAAACGAAGTTCACGACGGGTAGATTCAGAATAGGGAAAGACATTATATTCGATAGCTGGCGCGGGATTAAGGCTAAATTTAATATTATTATAAACCGAGGAAGACATATTTAAATAACCACCAACTGACCAATGGTCACTTAGGCTTTTAACCACAAGGCCTGAAAAACTTTCCGATTCGGTTGAACTTATTATAGTTTTATCTGAATAAAGATATCGCCGCTCTTCAAAATTAGCATTGAAACCAAGGCGGATTTTGAACTCAGGGGTAACCCGATTGGCTGAAAGATTGGCGTTGATTGAGCTTGCTTTTCTTTTTGATTCGCCGTCAAAACGACCGCCCAAACTTAGGCCGAAAACCCAGAAATTCCAGGAATCGGTCACTATAGTTGGAGGTAAAACTTGACGAAAAGAAATAGAACATTGCTCGGCTAGAGGAGTTGGGGCTAAATAGGGCATCAAGCCCATTTTGAGAATTCGAGTATAACCAGCTCTAATTTCTTCTTCAGTCTTCGTCTTGTCAGAAACATAAGTTAAAACATTTTGACATTTCGAATGACTACCTTGACCAATAAAAGTTAAAGTATATTCCGTTCCTCCACTTCCAGTCAGCTGGGTTGTAACTAAGATGTGAACATCAGCCTCTTTTGGGTCCCGAACAAAATTTACAAATGGGATTTCAGTTTTTATATAATTAACATCGCAGCGGATGCAATCAAGAAAAACCCGCGGGGCTTTATCCCTTAAATCCTGAAGAGACCTAGTTTCAGTTGAATTAATAGCCAGAGCCTTCAGCTTTGGCCAGAGAAATAAAAGTATCAAAAGCCACCAAAAAAGTTGCCTATATCTTGGTTGATTCATCTCTCTTTATCACCTCGTTCCACTGCTTCAATTTTTGTCTTATTTTAAAATTTAATCTTTTTAAGATTTAAAAAATTAAAAAATTTTACCTTCTTAAAAATAAAGGCTAATAATAAAATAATGTTTTAATTTCTGTCAAAAAATTATGAATTCAGCTAGCCGCGGCTAAGGCAATTAAAACTCTCAACAGCTTAAACCCCTCAAGATAATCTTTGGTTTGAAATTTAAGGGTTCTGGGTTCAATTCTTTTTACCAGGGGAATCAGAGCCCCGAGCTCGGCCTGATTACTATTATGAAGTTGCAATTCGAAATCATAAGGGGGGGAAGGTAAAAATGGCTTAAATTCAGAAATTTTCTTGACCGCATCTCGAGCACCTTCAATTAATTTTTTTAAAACTAATTCACGAGGCAGCATCCGAGCCGCATACCGACCAACGCCTTCCTTGACAGTTACCGTTACTAATTTTTCGCCTAAAATAGACTTAGCCTGCCGACAAGTTTCGGCATCACCCGTAAGCATAATAACTGGAACGCGATAATAACCGGCAATAGCCGCATTAATTCCCAATTCAGGCATTTCCTGACCGTTAATTTTAATCGCGTAAACGGCAGCGCCAGAAATCGTATGATCAAGGATCGAAGCATAAGAACCAGCTCGAGCATGATAGCCAACAAAAATTACTCCACTGAAGGACTCATCGATACCTTCCATCATCGAAAGAGGTTTGGGTGAGCCAGAGATTAAAGTGACTTTAGGATTCAATTCATGGGCTGGAATATTTCTCATGCTCCCATGGGAATCATTAACCACAATTTCCTGAACTCCAGCTTCAAGTAAACCATTAATAACCGCATTAACATCCTCAACCATCCAGCGTCGACCAGCAGCATATTCAGGAGAATCGGCAGAAACTTGATTGCCATGAACAACACCCCAAATCCCTTCCATATCAACTGAAAGGTAGATTTTAACCGGCTTGGTTTGGGCTATAAGAGAAGGCAAAAGGAGAGACAATACACCTGTTACTAATAAAATGAAAAAAATCTTTTTCATTGACTAAACCTCCCTTTGAAGAATCTTCCTCTTTTCTAAAGTAAAAGAATCGGGGCTGTCAAGGAATTTGATCAATTGAAGAGAAAAATTTGGGAAGTTTTGTTTCTGATAACGAAGAGAAGTTTGGAAAATCAAAAAACCTTACTTAACGAAACTACCAAGTTTAGCATTTTGATTGAGTTCACGAAGCTTTCTTAAGGCTTTAGCTTCAATCTGACGGATACGTTCACGAGTTAATTTAAAATGCTGTCCAACTTCCTCTAAAGTATACTCTCGGCCACCATCAAGACCAAATCTCATCCTTAAAACCTCAGCCTCTCTTTCGGTTAAGGTATTTAGGGCTTCAAGAATTTGCTCTTTCAAACTGCTCTGAATAGCCAGATCAGCCGGTGAAGGAATGCTTTTATCTTGAATAAAATCACGAAGAAAGCTTTCTTCATCATCATTAATGGGTACATCAAGCGAAACTGATTCTTGGGTAAGACGAATAATTTCTCTTATTTTATCTACAGGCTTTCTCATCTTTCGAGCCAGCTCTTCAACAGTTGGTTCCCGTCCCTTTTCTCTTTGAATCTCTTGAGCGATCTTTCGCATTTTGCTCAAGATTTCTGCCATATGGACTGGAATTCGAATGGTTCGGCCTTGATCAGCAATGGCTCGGGTAATCGCCTGCTTGATCCACCAGGTAGCATAAGTTGAAAATTTATGACCCCGACGATAATCAAACTTTTCAGCCGCTCTCATCAAACCAATATTACCTTCTTGAATAAGATCAAGAAATTTTACCCCATGATTAGTATATTTTTTAGCAATAGATACGACTAAACGAAGATTGGCCTCAATTAAATCATTGCGGGCTTGATCTCGAATTTTCCGACCTTCATTTAATTGCTTCAGAATGACCTTGCCAGCTTTAAACGAAACTCCTAATTTATCTTTTATTTCTCGGAGCTCTTGCCTTATTTCTTTTATTCTGGTTTCAATGGTTTCCTTTCTTTCCGCTGAAATTCGACCTGCTATTTCCTTATTCAATTCTTCAAGGTCGGCTTCCAGTTCAATGAGTTGCTTTAAAGCTTGTCTTACAGTTTCATAGAGTCTCTCTTTAAAAAAAGTAGAGAAAGCCAGACTCCGAAAAAGATGGATTATTTCAATCACAAGACGGCCTCTTTTCCATCGATTGACCCGACTTTGGGGAATCTTTTCAAGACGGTTAAGAAGACCTCTTAATTTTCTAATTTGATTGAGTTGGTTTTCATATCTCTTTTCAAGATTAGTCCGATCAATCTCTGCAGATTGATCAAAAACATCCCCCAAGCTTTCCGGCATTTTTTGCATCTTCTCTTCGAGCTTAAGAATTTCTTCGAAAAATAATTTAGTCTTAGTTACTGCCTTAAGGATGATCTTTTCGCCCCGTTCCATCTGCTTGGCTAGGGCAATCTCTTTTTCCCTAGTCAGCAGAGGTACTCGACCCATGTCGCGGAAATAAAGGCGAAGAGGATCATTAGAAGTTTCAGCTTCAATTTCTGTTTCAACTAATTCAGTCGGTTCCTCAGATAGAACCAATAAATTTTCCTCCTTAACTACTTCATCTAGGAGGCGACGGGGCTCAGTCTGCCCTTCAACTACCTCTTCTAATTCATCTTCAAAGTCATCAAATAAGCGAAACCCTGATTTCATCTCCCCACAACCTCTTTAAAAATTTTATTTATTATTTTACCATATTTTCCCAAGAAAAAGCTATTTTAAAGGCGAACAAATTTTGCCAAAAAACGAAGAGCCTCATCGACCCGTCGAAAAAGAGGTAGGCCATTTTTTTCTAAATAATCAGCTAGGGGATCATAAATAGCTCCAGCATCAAGACTAACCACAAAGGGCTTTGGATTCTGATGAAAAAGTTGGACAAGCTTAGAGGCTAAAGTCGAGGGCTGATGAAAATCTTCACCTTGGTCAGGAGCAACTAATGTCTTTAAAGCTGGGGTCATGGGAACAGGCGAGACGACAACACAATCAACGCCTGGGTCTTCCAGAACGGCCTCGACGCAGGCAGCAAAAGCTAAATCATCAGCGACAGGTGTAAGATCAAGGGGATTGCGAATATCCTGGAGACGGTCGATCCCTAGAGGAGCAAGAGCTGCTTGAAGCCGGTCTCTTGTCTTTTGAGACCATCGGGCTAGCTTTAAAACTCCATCGGGCATAATATGATCAGCCATAATGACACATTCAAAGCCAGCGTTACTTAAAAAACCTACTCTTGCCCCTCTTGATTTTTTGTTTATTAAAGAAAAAAGGGCTTTCATTCCATTTTCAAATTCAGATAGAGTCTCAGCCACATAAACGCCTTGTTGGCTGATAAGGCTTTTAAAAATTTCATAGTCGCCAGCAACGGAAGCTGTATGAGATGTCGTGGCCAATTTTCCCTGCGGAGTTCGTCCTCCCTTATAAACAATGATCCTTGATCCAGCTTTAATCAATTTCGATGAAGCGCGAGCCAAAACAAGACCATCTCCTTCCCTTAAGCCTTCAAGATAAAGGGCATAAAGCTTCGGTCGTTGATCTTCGTTTCGGGCAAAATAATCAAGATAATCAGCCACAGTTAAATCAATTTGATTACCAATGGAAATGGCCATTTCTGGGGCTAACCATGGCGATTTATTTAGACGAGTGATCATAAAAGCGCCGCTTTGAGAAATGAAAATAAGTCCGGGTTTTCCTTCTCGCGGTCGAGGGAACTTATATTCAGGGATAAAAGTAGTATCATAGCGACCTGGACGAGAAATTATTCCAAGACAGTTAGCCCCGTTAATAATTGGAGCGAAAGAATTTTCTCTTCTTGCTTTCTCTATTAACTCTCTAATTCTTTTTTCCTCGTTTTCAGTTCCTTTCTTTTCTCCAAGCCCACCAGCAATAATAATCATAGATTTGGCTTTTTTCTCTATAATCAAACTTTCTAAACAACTGTAAACATGTTCAGCCGGCAAGGCATAGACAAAAAGATCTACAGTTTCAGGAAGATCGGCCACCGAAGGAAAACAACGACAGCTTTCTATGGTTTCAGAACCCGGCTTTACAATATAGACCTTTTCTGGAGGAAAACCTTCTTTAAGAATATTATTAAGGATGATATGACCAAGATTCATTTTTTCAGAAACCCCAATTAGACCAATAGATTCAGGGAAAAGGAGAAACTTCAACGCTTCGGCCGGTGGTCTTAATCTTTTAACTTTTTCCTGAGAAAAACGAGCCAGGCCATCAAGGGGAATGAACTCGCCAGAAGAAATAACAACGGGATTGGCCTCAAGTTCTTCAAGAACATACCCTTGACCGGGAGCAAAGATTGAAAAATTTTTAGCTAAGCCAGCTAACTTTTTAATCACTTCAATTAGGCGGCTAACCTCAATAACCGGGGCTCCGCCTCTAGGGCCTTGAACTAGCTTTTCATAGAAGGCTAAAGTTGAAAGCTGGGCTAGCAATTTCTTTTGACCCCTAAAAGAGGGTGAAAAAAAGCCTAAAGCCTGACCTTCTCGCAGACGTGGAACAAGATAGTCGACATCGGTTCCACCAAAACCCAGAGTTATTATTGGTCCGAAATCTCTAGTTTGTTTAAGGCCTAAAAGTAATTCCTCACCTAAACCAATTTTTTTAAATTTAATTTTTTCAACAATCAAAAAACCTTTAATCGAATCTCTAACTTTTTTTGAATCAAAATCGCTTTTTTCTCGATCAACTATCCCTTTTCTCTGGGCCCAATCAAGCCACTTAAAAGGAATTTCTTCTAACATAATAGCTAGATTCTCCCTAATTTCTTTTATTTCATTAGCCACAAAACGAACCCCACCTACATCTGTTTTGTGAGGAATAAGAGGAGAAACTACTTTTATAACCACCTCTTCACTTTTTAACTTCTTAAGTTCTTCAACTTCAAGTTTCCTTTCTTTAGAAAGAAAAATAAAGTTCGGAACTTTTAAACCAATTTGTTTAAAAAGAAAATAGACTTCAGGTTCAAGCAAATGAGAACGGCCCTCTTTTTCAGCCCTACTTAATAAGTCATTGATAGATTGATAGGCTTTTTTCATTTTTCCTCTCCTCAGGCCAACTTTTAAAAAAAGAATTATCCAATCAAAGAAGCTTTTCTTGAATTCTTAAATCTCGTCACTCCCAGGATTGCTTCAAGGCCACCTGCCGACCAAGTTCAAAAGCCCTCAAATTAAGGGCCACCATTTTTTCATCCCTAGATTCAAAGAATTCTTTTAGAGCCCTTTTAAGATTTTCCGACTCGAGGGGAAGAAAAGGAGAAGCCGCTCCTAACATTACCATATTTTGAGCTCGACTAGAGCCAGCTTCTCTAGCCAACTTATCGGCCTCGACAAGAAGATGAAACTTAACTTTCTTAATAGCTTCTAAAATAGCCTCAAGAGGTGGATAATCGGGAATATTAACATAGGGAACAGAATTCGTAATAACTCTTCCTTGAGAATCAAGGTATTCAAGATACCGAAGAGCTTCAAGAGGCTCAACAGATAAAATAAGATCACACTTACCGCGAGGAATAAGATCACTATAAATTGGGCCATCAGCCAGACGGAGGTGAGATTGAACTGCCCCGCCGCGTTGAGCCATCCCATGAACTTCAGTTTGCTTGAAATTCAAGCCCTGAAGTAATGCTGCCCGGTCTATAATAAAGGCAATCGAAAGAATTCCCTGGCCACCGACCCCAGCAAGAATTAGATCATATTTCATTCCTGGCCTCGTTTCTTTTTTCTAGCTTCTTGAAGGCATTCCCTCACCGCTACAATAACCGAAAGTCCAGGATAATTAATTTCTTCTCTTATTATTTCCGCATTTTTGGTTAGATTCCGAGGCAAAGGTTCGATTACCCTAAGATGCTCTCGTTTCACTCCTAATCCTTCAATCATTTTTAATAAGAAATTGCCTGAAGCGTAACTTTTCTGCCCACCAGTCATAGCTACAGTTCCATTATCGAGGATAATCACCGTCATTCTAGAATTTGATCTGGCCGCTTCAAGAAGGGGGGTTAAGCCTGAATGGCCAAAGGTAGAATCTCCAATAACAGCCACTGAAGGATGCTGGCCCACGTCTGCTGCTCCTTTAGCCATTCCAATGCTAGCACCCATGCAAACACAAGTGTCGATTGAAGAATAAGGAGGAAAGTAACCAAGGGTGTAACAACCAATATCGCTAAAAACGATAGCTTGAGGAAACTCCTTCAGAGCTTCTTTTAAAGCTAAAAAAGTATCTGCGTGAGGACAACCCGGACAAAGTTGTGGCGGACGAGCGGCTAAAGGTAAAGGTTTTTTCTGTTCCCTAATAAACAGCGGAAGGCCAAGGGCTTGACGAACAATATCGGGGGTAAGCTCTCCTGAAAGAGGAAGATCGCCGCTTAACTTACCTTTAATTTTCTTGCCGGGAAGGCCAATAATTCCTTTTAAAGTACTTTCGATAAAAGGATAACCTTCTTCGATGATTAAAAGAGTTTCCACTTTTTCAATGATTTTTCGGAAAAGCTTTTCAGGCAGAGGATAGGTTGAAACCTTCAAATAAGAAGGCTGCGGCTTTATTTCAGGTAAATTTTCTAAAACATAATTAGCGGCAATTCCAGCAGCCACAATGCCTAAAGAAGAATTCTCTGGAGATAATTCAAGCCGGTTAAAGGGAGATTCTTCTGAAAAATGTTTCAATTCAGCCTGTTTATTAAGAACAACTTCAAATCGACGCCGTGCATTTATGGGTAATAAGGTCCAATGACTTTTTTCTCCAACCTGTCTAGCTTGACCTTTCACCGGTTCACGCGGAACGAGATAAGAACGGCTATGTGCTAAGCGAGTAACGAGACGAATCATCACGGGAAGCCCAATAGCCTCAGAAAGCTCAAAGGCTTGCCTGGTCATTTCATAGGCTTCTTGATGGGACGAGGGTTCATAGCAAAAAATTCGAGCAAAATGAGCATAGAAACGGCTATCTTGCTCATTCTGAGAACTATGCATCCCCGGATCATCGGCCACAACTACCACTAAACCTCCATTGGCTCCAGTTAAGCTAGAGTTAATAAAAGGGTCGGCAGCGACATTAAGTCCGACATGTTTCATGGAAACCAAAGCTCTTTTTCCCGCATAGGAAACCCCCAAAGCTGCCTCATAAGCTACCTTCTCATTAACAGACCAAGTAGCGATGAACCTTTTTTCCTTTGATTCTCTTATTAAGAATTCCATGATTTCAGAGGCTGGGGTTCCCGGATAAGAATATGCTGCTGCTAAGCCAGCATGGATAGCTCCTAAGGCAACAGCCTCATCACCCAGAACAACCATCTTTTCCATCGAACCTCACTCCCTTCGGCCATGGAGTAAGGACTCTTAAGAATAGCCCTTCTATTATTTAAGTGTCAAGCTTTGGTCTTCATTGACAAGGCTTCGTAGCTTTTGATATAGAAAAAGCGAATCATCTAAAGGGGTAATGAACTAAAAATGGCTCTTAATGAGAAACAAAATTTCCTGGATACTCTGAGTATTGATTGCTTAGCTGAAATTCTCGCCACTTCTTTTGAAGGAGTTTTCTTTCTCGATAAAGAAAGAAACATTCTTTTTTGGAACCAGGCGGCCGAAACAATTTCTGGATACACCAACTCTGAAGTGCTTGGACGAAAATGCTCTGATCGAATTTTGGCGCCGATTGATGATCAAGGTCGAGCTCTTTGCTCTGAATTATGTCCATTGAATGATCTTAAATCTGAAGTTCTTAAAAGAAATTTAGAATTATATATTCATCATCGAGATGGATATAGATTACCTGTGATCATGAGAATCAGGCCTTTAAAAAATTTAAAAGGAGAAATTATTGGCACGGCCCACATTTTTATCGACATTTCCCCTCGAGTGAGTATGCCACCTCAGGCCGAAGAGCTTAGTCGGCTTGATTTGATCGATCCTCTTACTTCTGTCGGTAATCGAACTTTTCTGAGAATTTATCTCCAATCTCGCCTCCAGGAGATGCAAAAATTTAAACTGAGCTTTGGCGTTCTTTATATTGATGTTGACCGTTTGGCCGAAATAAATGATTTGCATGGCCGAGTGGCTGGTGATCGTCTCATCGCCGCCATTGCTCGAACTTTACAAAATAATCTGCGTTTCATTGATGTTTTAGGCCGCTGGAACGATGATGAATTCATGGCTATCATTACTCATGTAGACGAAACTAAACTCGATGTCGTGGCTAATAAATTGCGGCTTTTAGCTCAAAATTCTTTTATCCTCAGTAACGGGCTTTCTGTCAGCACTTCTGTCTCTATTGGGGCGACGATGGCCAGACGAAGAGATACAATTAAAGATATTGTTGATCGCGCCGAAAAACTAATGCTTCATAGCAAATGGTTAGGACGTAATCGCGTTTCCTCTCGCCTAACTAGTATTTAACAATCATTCCATTGACTGGAAATTCAAAAAAAATATGCTAAAATAAACGAAATGTCTAGACCCGCGAACTCTGAACCAAAGCGCGGGGAAAAACTTTTAAAGATAAATCCAAATAATAACTCCTCTTCTTGTAGTCCAAAAAAGGATAATTCTAACAATCCAATAAAATTGAAGAATCATCGTTCCCCTGCCTTTCTTATTCTTGAAAATGGAGCCGTTTTTGAAGGCTTTTCTTGCGGCGCCCCTAAGGAAGTTGGCGGCGAAATTGTGTTCAACACCGCTATGACTGGTTATCAGGAAATTCTTACCGATCCTTCCTATCGAGGCCAAATAGTTGTCATGACCTATCCCCTTATCGGCAACACTGGGATTAATTTTGAAGACGTTGAATCTCACCGGCCTTGGGTTGAAGGTTTTGTCGTCCGAGAAATGGCTCGTCGTCCATCCAATTGGCGAGCCAAAGAAAGCCTTCAACTTTATTTAGAAAAACAAGGAATACCAGCGATTGAAGGTATAGACACCCGACAAATTGTCAAGATGATCCGCGAGGGTGGGGCTCAGCGGGCTCTCTTGACCACCAATTGTTTTAATTTAGATATGTTACGTCAAAAAGTTAAAGAAATTCCTTCGATTGTTGGCCTTGATCTGGTGAGTTCAGTTACTTGTCAAGCCCCATATTTTTTCGATGAAGGAGATTACGTTTGGCCTGATGGCTATATCAAAAAAGAAGAAAAAAAATTTAAAGTAGTGGTCTTAGATTTTGGAGTCAAGCGCCATATTTTACGACAATTAGTAGCTAATGGAGCTCAAGTTCTTGTCGTTCCCGCTAACACCTCGGCTGAGACGATTCTTGCTTATAAGCCTGATGGTTTGCTGCTTTCCAACGGACCAGGTGACCCCGAACCTTTATCCTACGCAATTGCCACTATTAAAAATTTGGTTGGTCGATTGCCTATTTTCGGGATCTGTCTTGGACATCAACTTTTAGCCCTGGCTCTTGGGGGCCAGACTTATAAGCTCAAGTTTGGTCATCATGGAGCCAATCATCCAGTGAAAAATCTGCTCACCGGGAAAATCGAAATTACCTCCCAGAATCATGGCTTTGCGGTTGCCATCTCCTCCTTACCCTCTCAAGCTATACTTACCCATATCAATCTTAATGATGGTACCGTTGAAGGAATCGATTATCCGGAATTGATGGCCTTTTCTGTCCAATATCATCCTGAAAGTTCACCTGGTCCCCATGACTCCCGTTATCTCTTTAAGAAATTTTTTGATTTAATGAGTCGATTAAAACCGAGTTATGCCTAAAAGAAAAGACATTGAATCAATTTTGATTATTGGTTCAGGACCAATCATTATCGGTCAGGCTTGCGAGTTTGATTATTCTGGGACTCAAGCTTTAAAAGCCCTAAAAGAAGAAGGTTACCGCCTTATTCTCGTCAATTCTAATCCAGCCACGATTATGACTGATCCTGAATTTGCTGACCGGACATATCTCGAACCTCTAACGGCCGAATATTTACAAAAAATTATTGAAATAGAAAGACCTCAAGCTTTGCTTGCTACTTTAGGAGGCCAAAAAGCTCTCAACTTAGCGATTGAACTTGAAGAAAGAGGAGTGCTCGAACGTTATCAAATTGAGCTTCTGGGAGTTAAGGCCGATTCAATTCGCAAGGCAGAAAACAGAGAATTATTCCGGAAATCAATGGAAAAAATCGGACTTAAAGTGCCGGCCTCAGGCATTGCCCACAATCTTAAGGAAGCCACCGCGGTCGCTAAAAAGATTGGCTTTCCCCTAGTTATTCGACCATCATTTACCCTTGGTGGAACAGGAGGCAGCATAATTTATAACTGGGATGATTTCTATCACTTTGTTCCCCTTGCCCTAGCTATTAGTCCAATTTCTCAACTTCTACTTGAGCAATCGATAGCTGGCTGGAAAGAGTTCGAACTCGAAGTAATGAGAGATAATCAAGATAATGTCGTCATTGTCTGTCCAATTGAAAATCTTGATCCTATGGGGGTTCACACCGGTGATTCCATTACCGTAGCCCCGGCTCAAACTCTAACCGATAAAGAATATCAAATCATGAGAGATGCGGCATTGGCCATAATGAGGGAGATAGGAGTGACTTGTGGTGGTTCCAATATACAGTTCGCCGTCAATCCTGAAAATGGGGAAATGATGGTTATTGAGATGAATCCCCGAGTTTCGCGTTCTTCAGCTTTGGCTTCCAAAGCCACAGGTTTTCCAATCGCTAAGATTGCTGCTAAACTGGCCGTTGGCTACACCCTAGATGAGCTTCTCAATGACATTACCAAAAAGACACCTGCCTGTTTTGAACCTACTATTGATTATGTTGTGGTGAAAATTCCACGATTCGCTTTTGAAAAGTTTCCTGAAGAGTCAGGTTCGTTAACAACTCAGATGAAATCGGTCGGTGAAGCTATGGCTATTGGTCGGACTTTCAAAGAAGCCCTACTTAAAGCGATTCGCTCATTAGAAATCAATCGTTTTGGCTTTGAAAGATTTTTTGGTTCTTTAAGCGATGAAGCTTTGGAAAATAAACTCCGTCAACCCCACGCCGATCGATTGTGGGCTGTGGCTGAAGCTATGCGCCGGGGGATTAGCTTAGAGAAAATTGCTAACCTAACCAAAATAGACCCCTTTTTTCTCGTAAATATCCAAGAAATTGTTGAGATGGAAGAAATCATTGAAAAGGCTGGTTTTCAGTCCCTCGACCCTTGCCTCCTTTCTCAAGCAAAAAAAATGGGCTTCGCTGATCGACGGTTGGCCAATCTCTTAGGCATAAAAGAGGAAGCTGTTCGGGCTCTTCGCTGGAAAGAAGGTCTGAGACCGGTGTGGAAGGTTGTTGATACCTGCGCGGGCGAATTTGCTTCCGAGACTCCTTATTTTTATTCGACTTATGAAAAAGAGGATGAGGCTCCTGAAATTAAAGCAACCAAGGCTATTATCTTGGGTTCAGGTCCGAATCGAATTGGCCAAGGAATCGAATTTGATTATTGCTGTGTTCTTAGTGTGTTAGCTTTAAAAGAGATGGGTTTAAAAGCTATTATGATCAACTCTAACCCAGAAACAGTTTCTACTGATTACGATATTTCTGATCGACTCTATTTTGACCCAGTAACGACTGAGGATGTCCTTGAAATTGCCCTTAAGGAAAAGCCATTGGGAGTTATTGTCCAATTTGGCGGTCAAACCCCTTTAAAAATCGCTAACGACCTGAAAAATTATGGAGTTCCCATCTTAGGCACCTCGCCTGAAGTTATTGATATTAGCGAAAATCGAGAAAAATTTGATATTTTTCTCCAGAAACTCGGCTTAATTAGACCGCGAAATGGGACAGCTCGAACCATCAAGGAAGCCCTCAAGGTGGCGGCCAAGATCGGCTATCCAGTGCTCATTCGTCCTTCATATGTCCTTGGCGGCAGAGCGATGAAAGTCATCCATTCAGAAGAAGATTTAGAAAAATATCTTCAGTCGATTGCTGAATATATGGAAGAACACCCTTTATTGATCGACGAATTTCTTGAAAATGCTGTGGAGGTAGATGTTGATCTTCTGGCTGATGGAAAGGAGGTCTTTATCGGCGGTATCTTAGAGCATATTCAGGAAGCCGGGATTCACTCGGGCGATGCCACCATGGTTTTGCCTCCTTATTTTTTAGCTGATCGAATTGTTGATGAAATCAAGCGGCAGTCAATTCTTATGGCTCAAGAACTTGGGGTCATTGGCCTGATGAATATTCAAATGGCCGTAAAGGGAAGCCGAATTTACATTCTCGAAGTCAATCCGAGAGCCTCACGAACCGTCCCTTTTGTCTCTAAAGTCATCGGTCTTCCGTTAGCTAAAATAGCTACCCATCTCCTCATGGGTAAAAAATTAAGCGAAATGGCTCTCAGACTTGTTAACCATGATTTAATTGCAGTTAAAGAGGCTGTCTTCTCTTTCGATAAATTTCATGAAGTTGACCCTGTTTTAGGGCCGGAGATGCGATCCACTGGAGAGTCGATCGGCCTCGACCGCTATTTCCCCCTGGCCTTTCTTAAAGCTCTGGAAGGCGCTGGCTTTAAACTTCCCTCAAGAGGCCGAATTTTTGTTAGCGTGCCCGATGAAGATAAGCCTAAAATTTTGCCTCTAGTAGAAAAGCTAGCCAATCTTGGCTTTCGTTTTCTGGCCACTGAAGGAACGGCTCAGTATTTGAATCGTCATGGCTTCAAGGCTGAAATTGTCGGCAAAATTTCTTCATCTCGACATAACATTTTAAAAGATATTAAAGAAGGCCGGGTGAACATGATTTTTAACACCCCTAACGGCAAGCAGGAAATGGACGATGCTCGGGTAATTCGCCATGTAGCCTTTAGTTATCGGCTTCCTTGTTTCACCACCATTCCTTCGGCCAGTGCTGCCTGTGCGGCTATTGAATTACAAAGAAAAAAATCGCCTGAAGTCTATTGTCTGCAAAGCCTTTACCAGAAATCGAGCTAAATTAGACGACCTTAAACTCTTTAAGTAAACGAAAAGGTCTCCATTAGATTAACCCCTTGAAGTTAGTCCATATTTTAAGTTAAGATTAATCGCTATTAAGTTTCTCAGAATGAAAAAAATAGCCATTATTCCTGCTTTTAATGAAGAAAGAAATATCGAAGGAGTCATTCTATCTCTACGTCAATACCAGCCTGACTTTGACATTGTCGTTATCAATGATGGCTCCACAGATGAAACTTCAACTATTGCCAGAAAAACAGGCCAAGCTGTCATCATTGATTTGCCGGCTAATGTGGGTATTGGTGGGGCGGTTCAAACTGGCTTCCTTTATAGCCTTAGAAAAAATTACGATCTAGCTATCCAAATTGATGGTGATGGCCAGCATGAAGCATCTGAAATTCAAAAAATTATTGAACCTATTTTAACTAATCAGGCTGATATGGTCATTGGTTCGCGGTTTTTGCTCCCTTCTAAATACCGGAGTACTTGGCTGCGGCGATTAGGAATAAAAATTTTCTCTCTGCTTAACCTGATTTTTCTTGGGGAAAAGTTTACCGATAGCACCTCGGGTTTTCGAGCCTTTAACCGCCGAGCTATAGAAATTTTAAGTCGTGAATATCCTGATGATTTCCCAGAACCAGAAGCCATTTTTCTTTTGAAAAAAAAAGGGCTTCGAATTGTTGAAGTTCCGGTCTCGATGAAGATTAGACAATCTGGAAAATCATCACTCACCTTTTTCAGATCCATTTATTACATGATTAAAGTCCTCCTCGCTATTTCTGTCTCAATGCTCAGAAAATAAATAAGGAGAATAATAATGAATGAAATTGATATAATTAGAATTCAAATTCTAGCCATTTTGGGCAGCCTAGGCTTAATAATTTTTATAATTAATCTCATTAGAAAAAAAAGATTAAGGGAAGAATTTTCAATTCTTTGGCTATTGACTGCAGTTATTTTCCTTTTCATTTCCATTTTTCGTCGGTTATTAGACAAGTTTTCTTATCTCATTGGAATCGAATATCCACCAGCTGCTCTCTTCCTTATTTTAATTCTTGGTCTGACTCTGGTTAGTATTCATTTTTCGGTGGCTATCTCCGAGCTTAAAGAAACAAATAAAAGATTGCTTCAGGAAATCGGTCTAATTAAGGCCGAACTAGAAGAAAAATGGCGGAGGGAAAAGTGAAAGCGGCACCTCTTTTTTCTTTGGCCATTCTCCTTTGGTCGGCATCTCAGATTTTAATAAAAATTGGTTTAATTAAACTTGCTAACACACCATTTGGGTACAGATTCTTTGTTCAAGCTTTTACCTCTGTCTATGTTCTGCTTGGACTCTTTCTATCCGGCCTAGGTGTTTTTTGTTGGTTAATGATTCTTTCCCGTTATGACTTGGCCTTCTCCAATCTCCTCGTTTGCCTAACTTACGTGTTGATCATGATTTTCTCATTTTTCTTTCTCCATGAGCCCTTTTCCCTACCTAAAATTATCGGCGCTGGTTTAATTATTGCCGGTGTTTTTTTTGTTCTTAAGGGTTGAAAATTTTATGGGCTGGATTTTTTATGATGAGCCTCTATCGACTCAATGGGATGAATTAGTTAAGAGGACTCCTCAAGCTCGATTTGTTCATCTTATCGGTTTTAAAAAAGTCGTCGAGAAAGTTTATCATTTAAAACCATGCTATTTATCTTATATTGACAAAGGGGAGATTTTTGGCCTCTTTCCCTCTTTCTTCCATCAAAGTTTTTTTTTCGGGAAGAAAATAATTTCTCAGCCCTTTTGCGAATATGGAGGAGTGCTCTTTCATCCCGAAGTTTCGCTTGAGAAGAAGTTGGTGATGATCCAGGAGTTTTGCCTAACGATCAAAAAAATCCTTAATTTAAAAAGTATTTCAGCTTTAGAAATGCGACATCCCTTGGATATTCTGGAGAATAAGGTCGAGATTTTTAAAAGCCAGAAGCTATTCTTTCGCAGTTGGCTCAAAATAGAAGCACCGGAGGTTTTTTGGAAGAAACTTGATCCTAAGGAAAGAAATATTATCCGCAAAGCTCAAGCTTATGATTTAAAAGTCGAAATCATTAGCGACGACGAAAATCTTAAGGAAAAATTTTATCCCCTCTATCTTCGAACCATGAAAAGGTTGGGGAGTCCAGCTCACCCCTTCATCTATTTTCTTTCACTTTTTCAATGCCTAAAAGATTATATCAGAATTTTTATCATCAGCTTTAAAGGACGGCCTGTAGCCGGACTAATCGCCTGGACGGTTGGTCAAACAAGTCATGTGACTGACCTAGTTTCAGATGAAAGGTTCTTCTGGGTTAAACCTAATGATTTGGCTATTTGGGAATTTTTGAATTGGGCTTATTACCAAGGGGTAAAGATTTTTGATTTTGGCCCAATTAGATACCGAGGGCAAGAAATTTTTAAAAAGAAGTGGCTGATGACCATAGAAGATTATTATTATGTTTATTTATTTAAAGAAGCAAAGAAGATGGCCAAAGCCAAAAATATTTTTTCCGATTCACTGGTTATTTCTTTGGGTTCTTTTCTTTGGAAAACTTTTATGCCCTTGACTTTGAATGCTTGGGTTGGCCAATATATGCGTCGGCAAATAGCTTTATAAATGGAGGAAAAACTTCTTCATCGGCTTCGCTGTCCAAGCTGTTATCATCCTCTTTATTATGATGGCCAGATTTTATCCTGTTCAGCCTGCCAACAATCTTATCTTTTTTATAAGAATATTCCCCTTCTTTCAAAGCAGGCCAGGATTGATCGAGATTGGGAAAGATTTTTTAATGGGCAAGTCAAACAAAAGGGTGATACCATTGCAGCTAATAGCTACCTTAACGAGCATCACTTCTATCTTCTCCAACAGGCAGTACTTGAGATGGTTGGCCCGGTTAAAAACATGAATATTATCGATATTGGCTGTGGAACTGGCCATTTCTCAGCTTCTCTAGCGAAAGAGAACTTGTTAGTTGGTCTTGATCTTTCTCTCCAAATGTTAATGGCGGCTGAAGCCAAAGGTTTTTATCCGATTCAAGCTTCGGCTTTGGAACTCCCCCTGGCTGAAAATTCTTTTGATTTAGTTTTAGCTAATAGCATTATTCAATGTATCCACGAAATCGAAAATTTCTTGGCTGGTTTGGTCCGTCTTTGCCTTCCTGGTGGCCGAATCATCATTAGCGCTTTCAATTGTCAGAACTTTTTCTTTAAAACTTTTCGTCAGCTTAAAAGAAATCAAAGCCCTCGTTTATTTCTTTATCCTTTAGGAAAAATCGTCCCAACCTTGGCCAAATTTGGGGCAAGACCCTCCAGAATTACTTTGCTTTTTTATCCCTTTAAATTAAGAAAAAAAATCCTAGATTTTAAATTTTTCGAAAAAGCTTTCCTTTTAGTGGCTTCATCTTTTGTTCTGGAAGCAAGAAAATCAAATGCCTAGGTCATAAAAGCCTTGATGAATAAAGTCGAGGGTCTAAATATTCTGACCTTTGATGTTGAGGAATGGTATCAGGCTAATTATCCTAGGATAAAAGTGGAGCAAGATAATTTGGAAGATGAATTTCTTGAGAAAAATGTTCAAAAAATCCTGGATCTTTGTCGTCTCTTTCAAGTTAAAGCAACCTTTTTTATTTTGGGCCTCACGGCTGAAAAATATCCTAACCTCGTCCCTTTAATCAAAAATTCTGGTCATGAAATTGCCTGTCACGGTTATCGCCATTGTCTTATTTATAAGCTCACTCCCCTTGAGTTTGAAAACGAATTGAAGAAAGCTTTAACCATCCTTGAGAGACAAACTGGGGAGAAAATAATCGGCTTTCGCGCCCCTTCCTGGTCCGTGACCAAGGAGATGACCTGGTTTTTTCGGCTTTTAAAAAATTATAATTTCCTCTATGACTCCAGCCTTTTTCCTTTCAAAACATTTCTCTATGGTGAAAAAAACCTGGAAGCTAAACCCTTTTGGATGGAGGGGCTACTCGAACTTCCGCCATCGACTCTAACTTTTTTTCGCTTTAAAATTCCTTTTTCCGGAGGATTCTATTTCCGGGTAATGCCTTATTGGCTGATTAAAAAGGGGATAAAAAAACTCAATTCTCAAGGTATTCCAGCTATCGTCTATCTCCATCCGAGGGAAATCGATCCACAATCTCCTCGTCTGCCCTTTCCTTTAAAGGAAAGAATAATTCACTATGCCGGCTTAAAAGAAACCTTAACTAAACTCAAGAAACTCCTTAAAAATTTCCGCTTTACCTCGATTAAGGAATATTTCCAGCTTCGTAGCTTTGACAAATAAAGTGGCTTCCACTAAAATCTCGGCGAATGAAAGCCTGGCTTTATTGGCAAAAAAAAGGTCCATTTCTTCTCTTACTTATAATTTTAGGGGGAGGTTTTCTTCGTTTCTGGGGTTTGACCTCAATCTACCAACGGGTAGACGATGTCCCTGTTGCCCGGTCGATTTTAAACATTTATCATGGAGATTGGCGACCTGATCCAATTTATTTTTATCCTATTTTTTTTAATTATCTTGTTGCCATTATTCTTCATGGCCTTTCTTTTTTTCTTAATATTCTTCGGATTAACCCTGAACCTAGACTTTATCCTTTTACCCTAGAGCAAGTTCTCACCATAGCTCGGTTCATCTCGGCCCTCCTCGGAACATTGACAATTTTGGTCAGCTATTATGTTGGCCGGCGATTCTTAACTAGAGGGCAATCACTTTTAGTTTCTCTCCTTTTTTCTTTTTCTTTTATTCATATCCTTTATAGTCATCAAATTGTTCTTGATGGACCAATGACTTTTTTTTATTTTCTCTCTTTTTATTTTTCTTTGCTTATTCTCCAGCAAGGAAACCTCGGCTATTATCTTTTAGCCGGCTTTTTTTCTGGTCTGGCCATCGCCACAAAATACAATGGAGTCTATATTATTTTTTCCCTTCTCTTGGCCCATATCCTCTTTCATTTAAAAAACAAATTTAAACCGACTTCATTTATTTTCTCGCCTAAAATATTTTTAGCTGCCTTAACCACTGGCGTGGGTTTTTTTCTTGGCCATCCCTATGCCTTTTTTCAGTTTCACAATTTTATTAAAGCTTCCCAAGTGTTGATGGCAACTGTTAGAGAAACCGAATGGCACCTTCAGCCGATCGTTCCTGAGACAATTTGGGAACAAATAAAATTTAATAAATATATTATCGGTCTAGTTAATATTTATAAAGCTGAAGGAATTCTTTTCTTTTGTCTAATCTTTCTTGGCCTTTTCTGGCTAATTCTGAAGGGTAAAAAGGAACATCTATTTTTAGCCCTTTCAGCTCTCGTTTATTTTTTAGGAGCTCTCGGTTTTCTTGGTTTTTATCGCTATCGAGATCTTGTCCCTTTATCGCCTTTCTATTCTTTTTTAGCTCTTTTTAGCTTCAATTTAATCCCTGATTTGATTCGCCGAAGAAAAGCTCTTCGAATTTTCATAGTTACGACCATAATGCTCATTCTAGGCTATCGAACGTTGGCGAAAACTTATTATCTTTGGCAGGATGATACTACTCAAATTGCTTCTCGATGGATGAAAATCAACTTGCCTGAAAGAAGTTGGATCGCTAAAGAATGGTTTACTCCTACGAGTCCAGATCCTGATCTAAGATTCCGTTTTTCCTCCCGTCCTTATCTATTTGACGTCGACCTTCACCCTTTTAAAAAATATGATTACGTTATTTCTTCAAGTGCTTGTTCCTCCCTTTTTCTGGCCAATCAAAAATTTTATCCAGAGTGGAGCCGAACCTATGTTGACCTTGATCAACAACATGAATTGATCAAAAAATTCTTTATGCCCTCAATTGAATATAAAAATCCAGAAATAAAAATTTATAGCGGACGAGTAGAAAAAAGAGGGAAATTGTCTTTCTGGCTTCCCCGAGCTATCCCCCTAACCAATCCTCAAAGGGAATTTCAGATGATTGATAATTCTCCCTACGAAAAAGATATAAATACCTTTTTCCTTCATGGCCAGGAAAAAATTAGAAGATTCTATCTAACTGAAACTTCTCTGGATCAAATTGGTCTTTTTATTCTGCCTATTGAAGGTGAAGGAGAAATCAAGGTTTCCTCTGGGCTTAGCTCAAAGAAAATAAAATTAAGAAAGGATGAAATAACTTGGGCTTTAATTAAACCTTATCGATCTTTTCCTTTTCTTAATCCCGTTTATCGGCTTGACCTCTGTGGCTCAACTGGAGTGAAAAAGGTCCTGGTTAATTTAGCCTGGGATAACTTTACTTTGGGCCTTAATTTTTTAAAAATAGGTGAATATGAACAAGCTAAGACCTTTTTCAAAAAGATTTTAGAAAACGAATCACCCCGAATTAAAAATGTTGAGGTCTATCTTTTTCTCATCCTCTGTTGCTTGAATTTAGCCCAGAAAGAGGAAGCAAACAACTATATAATGAATGTAATTAATACTCCCGAGTTTAAGCGTTACCAAAGTCTTTATGACCATCTCGACGAGGACAATCTTTGGCCTCGGAATTTCGAAAAATATTCAGGAATTGATAAAGAGCTTTGGCAAGCCAGTCAGGGAAACCTTATTGAAGATAAATTATTTGAAATCCAAATTGGCCATCTCTATGAGGGGGATTGGTTGCTTAATCGGAAAGGGATTGGCCCAAGGCTTGGAGAAAGAAACTTTAGAATTTCTTCTTCTGAGCTTGAGCTTCTTCCCCAGGATTATCATTTGGAGGTTTATTTTTACAACCCTAAAAGGGTTGAGGGCTTAATCGGAACCCTTTTTATTGAATTCAAAGGAAAAGAAAAAAGGATCCAAGAACAGTCTCTTATCCTTAAATCGACTGATGAAAAGGCTTTCTCCGTAGTTTCACTCTTTTTCTCCCATAGAAATCCAGAAGAAAAAGTTTCTTTCTCTTTACATATTAATAGTCCAGAACCTCTCATCTTTGATTATCTTAAATATTATCCTGATTTAAAAATGTTTCTCAAAACTAAACTCAACCTCCTTTCCCCAGCTTTTAACTTAGCTAATCAAATCAAAAAAGAATGAGTCCGCTCTGGCGCTTCTCTTCTTGTCCTATTTGCCAAGCTTCAAATCAAAAAGAAGTCTTTTGTTATTCTTCTTTTCGTTACGTTCGCTGTTGTCAATGTGGTTTGGTCTGGATGAATCCCCTTTTTAAAGACGATTATCTCGAGGATGACTATGAAAAGCTTGATTGGTCAGCTTATAATCATTTCATTAGCACTTTTAGAAAAAAGCAATTCCAAAGGGATATTACCTTTCTTGAAAAATTCTGCTCAGAAAAGGGATATCTTTTAGATATTGGCACAGGGACCGGGGAATTTCTGGGGATGGCTCAACAACATGGATTTGTGGCCTATGGGTTGGAATCTTCTAAAAAAGCTGGCGAACAAGCTTCGAAATATGGCCAGGTAATAATTGGTGAGTTTGAAACCTTAAAATTAAAAGAGAATTTTTTTAAAGTAATTACTTTATGGTCAGTTCTTGAACATGTCCCTCAGCCTAAAGAATTTCTAATTAAAGCCCATCGCTTGCTTCAAGATGGTGGTCTGTTAGCTCTTCGGTTACCTCTCAGCTCCAGTTTGATTAATTGGTTAAGCTTGTGGGCTTACAAGCTCTCTGGTCATCGCCTCAGCTGGCCTCTGAGGCATTTTTATCAACTCGATTGGCATTCCCGCCACTATTATCTCTTCACTAAAACTAGTCTCCTTCTCTTATTGAAAAGAACCGGATTTCAACCTCTTTGGCTTAAAAGAGACTCTGGTTTCGACCCTCCTTCGCTCAAGTTTCGCCTGAGGCTGAGCTTTCAGAACTGGTTTTTTGAAAGAATCCTCTTCACTTTAGCCTGGATTATCTTTGGACTAGCGAAATTTTTACAAAAAGAAGATGAACTTGTCCTTATTGCTCGAAAGATCTAAGAGAAGACCCTTTCTTTAGCTCTTTTCATTTTCCCAAATTAATTTATTTTTCCTTAAGAACTTTAATTACCCGAAAACCAATATAGTCTGAAGTTGGTTCGATAAAAATTCCTTTTTGGTCAGATGGGCGATCAGCACTGCCACCCATAATTTTTGGCCGACCACCTTGGCTGATAACCCACTCAGCGACATTCCCTCCTAAATCAAACAGAAAATCCTCTTCTTCAGAGCCTGAACCAGGAAAGCTCCCCACTTCCTTAAGGAGCGGTGCCCCCTCGCCTAATTCTTTTAATTTTTCCCTTAATCTTAAAGCGTCATCGGGATTAATTTTATAACCTGCCCAGAAGTCAAGGGTATTTTCATTTTCTCGACTCACATAAAATTGGGCCATTTCTTCTTCTTGAGGCAACCGCCAGACCTCTCCTGTGACTTTAGTTAGCCAGTCCACATAGGCTTTGGCTTGTTCGAAATTGATTCCATTAGCCGGATAATTTTCTGTGCCAGGCGGAAATTTATAAGAAGGATCAAAAGCTGCATACTGAGCTCTGGTAACTTCGAAACGACCAATGGCTATTTCTCCTCTTTTGACGACCTCCGGTATCAAAGGGCCATTGGTCATTTTAATTCCATAGACCAGCCCATCGCGGGCTGCTTTTCTCAATCGGAAAGACCAACCAAGGGGAGAATCTTCCTTAAAGGCTTCATTCTTAGCTTGCCAGGTATTAAAGAAATAGCGGTCAAACCAGGCCATTTCCTCCTCGACTTTTCGAAGTTGATGACTAAGTTGCCGTAGACCATGGGCTTCCCCGGGGAAAAGGATGAATTTAACTGGAACCTTTCCTAAATGGTAGAGGGCTCGATAATGGGACCAACCTTGATCAGTTGGAACATTTCTATCTTCAGTCCCAAAAAAGATAATGGTTGGCGCCTCGACCCGATCAAGTTTAAAAAAAGGTGAAATTTTAATGTAAAGAATTGGATCTTCTAAAGGTGATTTCCCAAAGTAATAGGTATCAAAAGAGTGACCAAAATCAACGTTAGCCCAATCACTAATAAACTCTACATCCCCAGCGCCGGCGCCAATAACTTTGTATCGTTTAGGATTATGAACGCTTAGACCAATGGAAAGAATCGATCCATTGGACCAGCCAAAAGCGCCAATTTTATTTGGATCAACTAGGCCTCGGTCGATTAGGTAATCAACCCCCTTTTCGATATCTTCGATGGGATAATCGTAATATTTGCCATTTTTAATAGATTCGACAAATTTCAGGCCGTAATTCGAACTGCCATGGTAGTTGGGCTTAAAAACAAAGGCGCCTCGCTGACAAAGAAGTTGCTGGGGATAAGCATAGCTTTCATCCCAAGAATCAGTGTCGGCCGCAGCTGGACCTCCATGAGGCGCAACTAAAAGAGGATACCTCTTGCCGACTTCATAGTTTATTGGATAATAGAGAATCCCCTCAATCTCTTCACCTAGAGCTCCTTTCCAACGAACAATTTCCGTTCGAGCTATAAATTTGTCCTTAAAATTAGGATTGAGTTTGGTTATTTGGTTGATGTTTTCTATGGCCTCCTGAGTCAAAGAGCCCACATAATACTGAGGCGGCAAACTTGCCGTCGTATAAAGATAAACAATTCGCCGACCATCTTCACTCACAGTGAAATCAAAAATATTACCCGCATGTTGAGCTTTAAGATCAATTTTTAGCCATTGGAGTCCTTTTTTGAGATAGCGAGCTAATTTTAATTTAACCCCATCAGCCAGAAGAGCGATAAAACCATCGGGGGTGACTTCTATATTTCTCTCCGCTAAACCTCTTGGCCAACCAAGGTCAACTTGGACTAATTTATTTTGAGAAACATCATAAAAATAAAGGATAGTAATTGAAGCGGTAAAAAAACGAGGGTCCGTCGTCAACGGAGCCACTAAATAAAAACCAGAACCGTCTTTCGACCAGCTAAAAAATTGCGGTAAAATTCTTTGGCCGGCCAAAAGCTCTTTCCTTTCCCCGGTTTCAAAATTGTATAGAAAAGTTTTTGGTAGGATTCGATGATCCCATTCAAAGCTTAAATACTGATGGTGGCTACTTACAACCATTTTCCCATCAGGCGAAGAAGCCCACATACGGATAAAATCACGGTTATCAGTGAGACGAGTAATTTTCTTGTCTTTTATGGTTAATTTAAATAGCCTTACTGGTGGCTCATGGTCAACATCATCAACCACTCGGGAGGTATCTTTTTTCTTTTTCAGCTCTTGCTCATAAAAAGTTGGGTCTTCCTGAGCGCTAAAAATAATGGTTTCTTTATCAAGCCAATCATAGCTACGAATAACCCGACTTAACTCGGTTACTGGATAAGGCTCACCTCCAAAAGGATTAATTAACCAGAGCTGAGTGGAAGCAACCTCGGGCTTAGCTTTAGGCAACGGTCTGGTAGATAAAAAAGAAATCAGTTGACCATCGGGCGACCATTTAGGCTGAGAATCGTTTTCGGTTGTTCTCGTTAATTGAATTTCCTGGCCAGTTTCCAGATTGGTCAGAAATAAATTCGATATTCGACCATTCTTTTCTTTATCCATGCGGCTCTTGACCCAAACGGCCCATTTACCATCTGGGGAAATCTGCCAACTGGAAGCCGACTCGGCTAAAAGAATATCTTCTGGGCTCCAAAGTTTTGTCTTTTGGCTAGTTGGAGATGGTGAAAATTGGTCTGAACCTTCACTCATCAAAAAACTAAGAATTAGAAATCCCAGAATCATTCCAACTAAAAGGAAGCGACAACTCTTCTTTTTTATATCCTTCATGCTTCCTCCTTTTCCAAAATTGACTTTTTTATTTATATTTCCTCGACCAATCTATTATCATTCCATCTTTTAGATTACCAGAAAATGGCATAAAGGATTAAGGTAATAATAATAATCAGAGGTCCCAGCCAACGAAGGGCTCGAGCTGGTCGAAGATCGAAATTAGTTTGAACTGGAAGCTGCTTGGGTTGGCGCAAAGGTTTAATTAAAGTTATCAAGGTCATAATGATTATCAAAATAATAAAAGTTATGGCCATTCGATTAAGGAAAGCAATTTGGCCAAATTGCCATTGTAAAAAGCCATAAATAGGTACACAAGCGAGTAGTGAAGTTAAGCCCGCGGCCGGTGGTGTTCTTTTATTAAAAAGACCAAAAATAAAGGCGGCCAAAATACCAGGCGAAATATATCCTTGAAACTCTTGAATATAATTAAAAATTCCCTTAAACCGGGGATCACCTAAATGGGGGGCAAGAAGACAAACACAGAAGACAAAGACTAAATTAGCTATCCGACCAATTTTGACTAATGATTCGCTGCTAGCATCTTTTTTCAGGTGGCGCTTATAAAGATCCATAGTTAGAAGGGTTGAAACCGAATTTAAAAGGGAACCCAAGGTGCTAATGACTGCCCCAGCGATGGCTGCTAAAATAAAGCCTCTCAACCCTGGGCCAACTAAATTTCTAATTAGCAAAGGATAAGCCATGTCGGTGGTAGCTCCAGGAGCAGTGATTTTATCCCGAAAAAGTTGATAAGACATTATCCCAGGGAAAATAATGATGAAAGGAATGAGAAGTTTCAAAAAAGCGGCCCAAATAATGCCCAATTGGCCTTGGCTAAGACTGCGGGCAGCTAACGTCCGCTGAGTAATAAACTGATTCAGGCCCCAATAATAAAAATTAGGAATCCATAGGCCTATAACTAGAGCCGTCCAAGGGACGACTGGATGATCAGCGGGTAAAATTACATGAAGTTTTTCAGAATTAGCTAGGAAAAAAGCTTTGACTCCGCCAACAGCTTTAAAGCCCAGAACCATAACTACCAGGCCACCCAAGATAAGGCCAGAGCCTTGAAAAAGATCAGCCCAAGCCACAGCTTTTAATCCTCCCCAAGTGGTGTAGATGGCCGCGATGAAACCAATCAGCCAAACTGAAAGGGTAAGATCAAGATCGAAAATAGTATGAAGGGCTAAGGCCCCAGTATAAACAACAGCGGCAATACTAACCGCAATATAAACAATCACTTGGTAAAAAGCCATAATCGCCCTGGCCGTCGAAGAATAACGATATTCGAGGAATTCAGGGATAGTGTAAATACCACTTCGTAAAAATTTTGGCAGAAAAAAAGCCGCCACAAATACCAGGACGATAGCCGCCATCCATTCGTAGCTAGCCACGGCCAAACCGGCTAAGCCAGCCCCTTGCCCAGACATCCCGACAAAATGCTCAGTGGAAATGTTAGCCGCAATAAGAGAGAAACCGATAAGAGGCCAAATTAAACCTCGTCCAGCTAAAAAGAATTCCTCGCCAGTTTTTTGCCGCCGACTTTTATAAACACTCACACCAACCACAACCGTAAAAAAAAGAATAAATATAGCAAGATCAGCCCAATGCAGGCTCATTTCTCCTCCTCATCCTATCCTTCAGTTTATTTTGATAAAAAACTGCTATTCTTGTTGATATTAACTTTAAAAAAATCTAAAAACAAGTTTGAAAAGAAACCTTAACTTTTAAGAAAAGATCAAATCAAAGCCAGAGATCAATCTTTGAGCTTAACTAAGATTAAGACAACCTTTACTGCCGACAATCTTTGATCAGAAGCATAATTTTTTCTTTTTCGGTCGTCGATAGATTTTTTTTTACAATCAAATATCTTTCTAGATATTTCAAAGCCGTTTTTTTATCACCTAATTCATAATAGGTTAGGCCCAAATTATAAAGAGCAAAATCGTAATTGGGGTTAAGCTCAATGGCCTTTTGCCAGCAATCAAGAGCTTCTTTTATTTGGCCAATTTTCTTATAGGCTCCGCCAAGACCATTGTAAGCCGAAACCAATTCAGCATCGAGAGAAAGAGCCTTTTGGAAATAATCGATAGCCCGATTGATGTCTTCGATATTATTATTTTTTAAAAAACGAGCTAAATAAAGAGAACCTAAATTATTAAAAACAATAGGATAATTGGGGTCGAGGTCCAGTGCCCGTTCATAAGCCTTTAAGGCGTTATCATAATCACCTTTTCCCCAATAAGCCATACCGAGATAATTCCACATTTCTGGGTCGTAATCCCACAGACTAACTCCAATTTGAAGCACTGAAATTGCTTCATCATGAAGTCCAGCTTCAGCTAAAAGTATTCCGAAGGAGCTTATGATTGAATAACTTTGGGGATTATTAGCCAAACCTTGCCTTAAAATTTTAATCGCTTCACCAATTCGTCCTTCTCGCTTATAAATAGTGGATAGATAAGAATAAGCCAAATCAAAATTCTTTCTCTCAGCAATTATTTCTCTTAAGGCAGTAATCGCTTCCTGAACCTGACCTCGATGATAACCGCCCATGGCACGAGTAAATTTTTCTTGTAAAGGCAGAAGAGTCTTAAGATCATCTTCAGGGCCAAAGGATTTTTTAGCCACGGCTGCTGGTTGAGCTACATAACCCAAGCTCCTCAATTTTTCTAAGGTCTCAGGCTCAATTAATGGCCTTTCTTTTTTTAAGGGATTAGTTAGCTTCTTTTCGAGTTGTTCTAATTGACGGCGATATTCATTAAGCTTAATCTGAGCCACTAAATTATTTTTCTCATTAAAATCATTTTTAAGATCATAAAATTCAGGCAAAGGACAATCAAGAAACTTAAAAGGGGGCTCAAAAAAGCCTTTTAATGGGGCCCAACCACGATTATAATAAGCATAAAGAGATTCAAAATAGACCTGGCGTTTCGGAAGTTTTTTCCCCTTAATTAATGGTAAAAGGGAAATTCCCTGACAATTTTTTAGCTTACTTCCATTGATTAATTCGGAAATCGTCGGAAAAAGATCAATATGAAAAACATAATCGCTTATCCGCCCAGGCTTGATCGAAGGACCAATGATAATCAATGGAACCCAAAGCGTGCTGTTATAGGCAAAATAGCCATGAGTTGACTCCCCATGTTCGCCCAGTGATTCCCCATGATCCCCAGTTATGATAATAATTGTCTGCTCAAGCAATCGCTGTTCCTCCAAATAAGAAATAAGACGACCTATTTGATTGTCTACATAAGCTACCTCGCCTGAATAAAGATCCTGAGAAAATTGACTTTTGAATGGTTCGGGAGGATTGTAAGGTTGATGAGGATCCCAGAGATGAATAAAAGCAAACCAAGGATTACGCTGATTTTTGAGCCAATCTAAGGAAGCATTAATTACGCTCTCGGCTGGCCTCTCAATATAAAAAAATTCCTGCCTTGCTTTAGTGCTATAATGATCATCATAAACATCAAAGCCCTGATTAAGACCAAAGCGGGAATCAAGAGGAAAGGCGCCAATAAAAGCTCCGGTTGTGTATCCTTGAATTTTTAAATATTCAGCGAGAGTCAGAATATCATCTTTAAGTCGGAAGCGTGCATTATCGTGAACTCCATGAAAAGGTGGAGTTAAACCGGTAAGCATATTCACATGAGAAGGTAAGGTCAGCGGAGTATGGGCAAAGGCTCGGTCAAAAATTAGCCCCCGAATAGCCAATCGCTCAATATTTGGTGTCCGAAGATAGCGAGTCTCATAACAGCTAATTCTATCTGGTCTGATCGTATCAATGGAAACAAGAAGAAGATTTGCTTTTGGGGAATCTGGAATGGCCAAAAGTCTTAAAAAAGAAGCACTTCCAAATAAAGCAATAGAAAATAAAAGCTTAGCCATTAAATAATTAATTTTTTCCCTCATCGCATTTTAAAAATCAATAGACGATAATTTTCCTTTCATCTCTTTTTTCTTTAAATATTCAATAAACCCTCTAACCTGTCCAGCTCTCTCCGACTCCGAATCATATTTAAGATAGGTTTCGAATTCCTGCAGAGCCGCCTCATTTTTCCCCAAAGCAATATAAGCTAAGCCTAAGCGATATCGCGCTTCAAGAAAATCATTTTGAAGTTTAATTGCTCGCTCGTAATATTTTACCGACTCTTCATACATTGAATGCTCATAAAAGGAATTTCCCATATTATAAAGGACAATAGGATCATCAATGTCCTCAAACTTTATTTTTGAATACCAAGCTAAAGCCTCCTCCTTCTTGCCCATATTGAGATAGGCATTGCCAATCCCAATAAGAGCGTTTTTATTATCTCCTTGACGAGCCAAAACTTTTTGATAATTCTCAATTGCTTGTTCATATCTTTCCATCTGAAAATAACAATGGCCAATATTCAAGTAGATAATAAAGGCTTCAGGTTCTCGCTGAATAATCTCCTCAAACACCTTAATTGCTTCTTCATATCTTTTTTCATCAAATAATTGGTTCCCTTTTTCCAAAGCCTCTTTAATTTCATCAGTGACAATAAGGCCTTCAATCTTTCTCAGCTTAATTACAATATCAGGATTTTTGCCCCATTCATTGACCTCTAAGCTTATCTTCTTTGGCTCATAACCAACTTTTTCAAAATCAAGATTCCATTGACCACCTCGGATCCATAGGGCTCGCCATTCGCCATTTTTGTCAGTTTCGGTAGTAAAACCACTGGCTGCTTTAAGGCAAAAAAGCTTTACTTTTACTTTTTCCAGAGGGCGCCCGTTCTCATCATAGACATAACCTCTTATTTTTCCCTTCCCTTGATAACCTTGAGCGAAAGAAAGATGAGCGAATAGAGCTGTTAAAAGAAAAACTCCCACTAAACTTGAAAACACTTTTTTCATTAGCTTCTCTCCCGAAGTTTGTTTCTTCCCCTATTCACTTAGCTTAACTTTTTATTATAACCCTCATTTCCTTCAAAGTTAATCAATTTCGAGGTTAGGGTTGCCCATTTTAATTTGAGCCGTCGGTCGAAAATCTCTTTGGTTCAAAATTATTTGGCTGAGAATAAAAAGGATCGTCACTTTGACCATCAATAACTTATCTTTAAAAAATTAATAGGAAAAAAAGGGGCCCTCTTAGAAGAGGGCCCCATTTTTCTTTAAACTGATTTTAGAAAGAAAATCTGGCTCCAAAACGGAAGACACAAGGATTAAGGATTCGGACCGTTTCTCCGTAATCGCTGGCCGTTAGCAAATTTTGCTTTTTCAAGGCAACATTATTGTTAGTAATATTAAATCCATCCACTGAAAGAACAACCCTTCCAGTTTCGCTTACCTGGATGGTTTTCTCCAATCTCAGATTGAGTTCATAGAAAGTGGGTAAACGGTTATCACCTTGTTTGCCAGCATAGATTCTGATTGAACCGAAGCCCGGCACAGTCATTCTAACATAGTCTGGCATCGCATAGCCCTCACGAATTTGGAAAGCTCCACTAAAATTAAGACCAAAGGGAAACTGATACAGCCAGGAAAGCTTACCCATCCAGCGAGAGTTAACAAAGATATCCGTCAAGCCTGAACCACCACTTTGAGGTGCAACCACTCCCCCATCATAAAAAGGCATATTATTGTAGGCTCCCCAATCAATTTCTCCGTTGTAGTAAAATCTCCAGTCAGCAAAGGTGAACGAACCATAAAGCATCCAGCGATTAGAAAATCTTTTATTGACAACTATCTGTGCCGCATAATAGCGCTGATAAGCTTTGTCAGAATTAGTTCTATAGGTGGCATAGGGATAGGGACGACGATAAATTGTTCTTTTTTCCCCAGTAATCGGGAAGGTATATTCTCGGTAAACCGTATAATCACTCTGGGTGAAGAGAGAACCGTCAGCTTTAATGGGCACATCCCAGACTAGGCGATGGCGTTTTTTAGCAAAGAGTTCTAAAGAGACCGCAAAATCAGGGAAAACCTCTTTCTGATAAGAAATGGTCAATTCATCAAGTAAGGGAGTATTAAATTTTGGATCAATCTTATTAGGGTTTTCAAGAGAGGAGGGATCATAGGGATTGATGCCACTATACCATAGCCAATTATTCGGATTAGAAATGTCCCGCGTAAAATTCCACCCGAAGAGCTCATTTTCAGTTACTTTGCCGTCGCGATTCAAGTCATTCCAGTAGAGGTCAATTTCAGACCAGCCAGCTGGATTATCAAAACTAGCCGCCATATAAGATGCCTGAGAGCCATAACGGGCAATGGAGAATTTTATGACATCCTTGCCTGTGCCAAAAATGTCATAAGTAAGGCTTAACCGCGGAGAAAGGCATTTCCAAGCAACCCCAGGATCATATTCTTCAATGGTAATGTCTCTTAGGAAATAGCTCAGAAAAGGGGCGGCTGGTTGATGTTCATTCTTGACCTTTGATCTTTCACGATCATAGCGCAAGCCAAGGTTAAAGGAAAAACGACCATAAGTAATCGTATCCTGGAAGAAAAAGGCCAATCTTTCCATCCACAGATTGATGTAATAATCCCGGTGAATCCAAATCTCTTTAAAAGGATCAGTGACATCATATTCAACAATAGTCACATTGCCTTCATATAAATCAAAGGTAGTAACCGTGGCCGTAAGATAATCAACCCCAAACTTAATTTCATGATCAGCGCCTAAAAGTTTTTCTTTGAAGTAATTCCCGATAGCGACAATATTTAGCTGATTTCGGTCAGTTCCGTAGTAATCAATATTACCGCTGACAAAGAAAGTGGGATCATAACTAATCCACATGTATTTGCCAGAACCCCATTGAGTTGGTTTTAGTTCGAACCCCCCATCAGTATAGATAGCTTTAGCTGTTAAAAGCAGATTGCCCACAATCTGTTCATCTTCAAACTTATAAATATAGCCAGGACCGCTCTGATTCCACATAGTCTCAGGAGCTTGATATTCAACCCCCCAGGCGGTACGGTTCCATTTGAGCTTGTTATCATATTCAAGGAAGGCCTCAGCGCGATTGCCTTTGAAGGGATGGAAATTCAACTTGCCATAACCACTTAGTAACCAGGTTTTATCGGTGATTCCTTTCTTTAAAGTCAAGGAATCAATATCCTGGACACCCCAGCTTCCATAGAACCAAAATTTGTCTCTAATGATTGGGCCACCAAAATTGACTCCGTAAAGATAAATTTTATTGACCCCAGAACCGGTGTAACCTTTGGCTTCTAGTTCGCTCGGAATATTTTTCAGTTGCCATTCCTTCTGAGCTGCGTCTAAATAAAATTCACCAGAATAATTATTGCCCCCTCGCTTGCTGACAATGTTAAGCTGAATACCACCTGTCGGGTTAGTTACATCATTAACCCCGTAATTGATCACCAGTTCCTCATAGCCAGCTAAATTAACATAAGCCGGAGCGGCGCCTAAAGCTGACATATCGGTAATATTACCGCCATCAATCATCCAGGTATTGTCATCGCCTGAAGAACCGTGTCCATAATAGGCCGACTGCTGCCCAGCCTCATTGCCGCCGACATCTTCTCGGTCAACCAGAATGCCAGGGGCTAACTGCATTATTACCCAAGGATTACGCGCTGTGGGCAAATCCATGAGCATTTCTTTAGAAACTCTAAGGCCTACCTGAGCTTTCTTGGTGTCAATAACAGGAGTAGCCGCAGTAACTACCACTTCTTCCTGAATAGGAGCTGGTTCCATAGTAATATCTAGACGGAAATCTTTACCAAATTCGACCACTATGTTCTCTTTAATGACCGTTTTAAAACCCTGAAGTTCAAATTTGAGCTTATAATCTCGGGCTACAGGCAAGCGGAGGAATCGATATAAGCCAGATTCTGAAGTGAC
Source organism: Candidatus Aminicenantota bacterium (assembly GCA_026416195.1). Taxonomy (GTDB): domain Bacteria; phylum Acidobacteriota; class Aminicenantia; order Aminicenantales; family CALLJL01; genus CALLJL01. Next base: position 41,752 of record JAOAFQ010000183.1, read on the forward strand.
TATAGTCCGTTCAGGATAATAGGCTGAAGTAATAGTTACACTGACTCCAGGCAAAGGATTGCCATCTGGATCGGTTACAGTTCCGTAAAGGGAACCATAATCTTGAGCCAAAGCCATGGCCGCAACCATAATTATGATTGCCGCCGCCAATAATAATTTCTTCATTTTTTCTTCTCCTTTCTGAGAACCATTATTATTTAATTTCACCCATCTCTTTTTTGCTTCACTCTCACCTCCTCTCGAAATCTTTGATAGCTGCTATCTCACTATAAAAGGAAATTTAAGTCTCGTAAATTTTAGATTAACCATTAGCTCTTTTTATTTTGCCATAATAGCGAATCATTGGTTGGCTATTCTTTTCTAATTAGATGAGCATATTTCATGCCAATTTTTAATTAGAAAGATAATTTCTTTTATATCAATAAGTTACACATTAATTAAAAAGCTCATCCGCCTAAAATAATTCGTCTCTTTGAATCTATTCAACTTATTGAATTCATTTTATTGAAAAAACCAATGGCAAGAGCAAGAAATTTTTTTAGCAAAGTCGATAAGCTTATTCTTTCTTTCGGCACTGTCGAATGAGGCCTTCAATTTTCTGCCTTTCAGCTTGATTAAGGTCTTTTTCCTTTAGTTTCAAGTAATTTTCAAAATAAGGCAGAGCCTTTTCTTTTTCACCCATCTCTAAAAGAGTCGTCCCAAGATTAAGGAAAGAAAAATCGTCAGTTGGGTCAGCCTCAATTGCCTTCTTCCATGCTTCCACCGCTTTTTCGGGTTGGCCAGAAAGTTTATAGCTAACCCCAAGACCTCGAAAGGCTAAATTTAGACGGGGATCAAGGGTTGAGGCTCTTTCAAAATAGGATATTGCGACTTCAAGCTGTCGCTGATCTTTATTCTGAAAATAACGAGTAAGATAGAGCGCCCCAAGATTAGAAAGAACCAAAGCATGATTGGGGTCAATTGATAAAGCCTTCTCATAAGCTTTTTGGGCCTTATCAAATTCACCTAATCGCCAATAAGCAATGCCTAATTGGTCCCAAGTTTCAGGATCATCTTCATAAAGAAGAATGGCCGGCTCGAGGATTTTTATAGCTTCCTGATAACGTCTTTCTTTAACAAGAAAGAGACCATAAGCTGAGGCAAGACTAAAATCTGTTGGATTCGCCTTAAAAGCTTCGGCCAAAACTTTTAGAGCCTCCTCTGAACGATTAAGGGAGTAATAGATATGAGCCAGATAAATGGAGGCGGCAGCAAAATTTTTCTTTTGAGCGATTACTTGCTCAAGCAGCTCAATGGCCTCCGCCTTTCGGCCTAAATCATGGAAAATTATAGCTTTTTCAAGTTTTTGCTGAATAACTAAGAAATTCTTGGGATCATCTTCTGGGCCAAAGCTTTTCTTGGTCGGCCCTTGAGTTGAGACAAGATAACCCAAACTCTGTAGTCTTCTCAAAGTTGCTAGGTCAACTGGTCTTTTTGTAGGGGGAAGGATCGCTTCAGACATTTTGGCCATTAATTCTCTAAGCTTCTTTTGATATGGCTGGATGTCCCTTTGATTTGCCAAATTCTTTTTTTCTTCAAAATCGGTCTTGAGATCATAAAGCTCGGGTAAAGGCGAATTGATAAATTTTTGCTCTTCAAAGATAAGCCCATAAAGGGGGGCACAGCCACGATTGAGGAAGGGGTCAAGCGATTCAATGTAAATAGGTCGGCTCGTCAATTTTCTTTTTTGAATTAAAGGCAAAAGCGAAGTCCCTTCTAAATTATCAGGCTTCTTTATTTTAAGCCAATCACAGATAGTCGGAAAAAGATCAATATGGCTAACAAATTCCTTTACCCTTCCTGGCTTTATCCCTGGACCTGTAATTATCAGGGGAACCCAGAGAGTACTATTATAAATGAAAAAGCTATGGGTAAGCTCTCCGTGTTCACCTAAAGATTCACCATGATCAGCCGTAAAAATAATTAACGTGTTCTTGAACATCTTGTAGTCAGACAGAACGGCAAAAAGACGACCTAACTGATCATCGACATAGGCCACTTCCCCTGAATATGGGTCTTCTTTAAACCGGCTAAGATAAGGCTCAGGTGGTAGATAAGGAGAATGGGGGTCCCAGAGATGCAACCAGCAAAACCACGGTGGCTTTTGCTGCTTTAGCCAATTTATAGCAGAATTAATGACCATTTCGGCCCGTCTCTCACTGAAAGTAAAAGGAAGAAATGGTTGGGCGGGAAACAAATCATCATAATAATCAAATCCTTGATTCAAGCCAAATCGGGAATCAAGGGGGAAAGCGCCTACGAAAGCACCGGTGGAATAACCAGAAATTTTCAGAACTTCAGCCAGAGTAGTTAGTTCACTGCCCACACGGAAACGAGCATTATCTCTAACTCCATGGGAAGGGGGATTTAGTCCCAGAAAAATGGAGGCATGGGAAGGAAGAGTAATAGGTACATGGGCAAAAGCCCGATCAAAAACCACTCCGGAAACAGCTAAGGAATCTATATTAGGCGTTTTTAAATGCTTATCGCTATAAATACTCACCCGATCTGGTCGCAAAGTATCTACGGTTATGAGAAGAACATTAGGTTTCTCATCTTTGGCCGCAGTCAAAGCCACTTTAGCTTCTATGGGGAAAAAAACAACCCCAACGATAATAAGAATAATCAAAACGGATAAAGAATGTCTTTTTTTACTTAACAATAAGAACTCCTTTTTTGATTATATCTGATTTTAAAATTATCATTGTTTTAGGCTCTGATTTCTTTGGCCAATTAAAGCCAATTTATTTTAGCTCAAATCTCATGGCTTTTTAAGGAAATGAACAATTTAATCTTTTCAATCTTAACCATTCGAACTTGACAAAATCTACAAGTCTTTTAGGTCTCCTTTAATATTATTTTAATCCTTACAAGTTTCAACCTTTGTTGCTATTATGTTAAGATTTCGAGCTCGAGGCAAATAGGCTTTTGACTTTCTTTTAAGGAAGAAAATGCCTGATTAATCGGGCGATGGAAGTAGCGGCGGAGGAAAGTTACCGCCGTTTCAGATTCTATTTGTTAATTAATTGGATCGCCTAAAACTTGAGAAAAACCTTGCCTCAAGTTAAACTTCTGAAGAAAAGAAATTAGTATTCAACTCCAAGGAAATTTGGGAGGCAAGAATGAGACAGAGACGATTTACCTCCTTTATGACTCACCCTTTTTTCTTTACTTTTATGATTAATTTGATTGTCTTTAACTTTCTCTCTCTTTGGCCAAATAAAGTTATGTCCACCGAAAAAGACGATCCTGTTCTTCCTTTGAGCATCCTTTATCAATTGAATAATGAAATTTCGGGTGAATTAGCTCAGGATTATATCAGGGATATAGCTCGCTATCATAGGCTTCAACCTAGCAAAGGTTATAGCCAAGCGGCCCAATGGGTAGCCGAAAAGGCTAAAAAACTTGGTTTTTCCGAGGTCCAAATAGAAAAATACCCAGCTGATGGAAAAATTTTTTATTTTATGTATCCAACAAGCCCTGCTTGGGAGGTTGAAATGGCTGAGCTGTGGATCACCCAACCTCAAATGGAAAAATTAACGAGTTTTGCGGAAATCCCAGTCTCAGTGGCTATTAACAGCCGAAACTGCGAGGTTGAGGCGGAGCTTGTTTATGTAGGTGAAGGGACTTCGGCCCTGGATTATGAAAAAACTGAGGTCAAAGGTAAAATCGTCTTAGCCTCAGGTCCAATTGAGACAGTGGCCAACTTGGCAGTTGATCGTTTTGGGGCTCTTGGGGTAGTCATCATCAATACGCGTTTTGCCGACGACGAACCCGATAACGTCAGTACCTTACGCTTGAGAACCAAAACGCCAACCTTTGGTTTTGGCCTGTCTCATCGGCGAGGCGAAAGCCTAAAAATGAGACTGCTGCGAGGGGAAAAAATTTTTGTTCGAGCCGTGGTCAAAGCCGAAATAAGGCCTTATTATTATGAAAATGTCATAGCCACCATACCTGGAACTGAGCTTAAAGACGAAGAAATTTTGCTTACTGCTCATCTCTGTCATTACAAGCCAGGAGCTAATGATAATGCTTCTGGTTCTGCCTGTCTTTTGGAAATTGGTCGCACCCTTCGCCGGCTGATCGATGAGAAAAAAATAGCTCCTCCTAAAAGAACAATTCGTTTTCTCTGGGTTCCGGAAATGAGTGGTAGCCTTGCCTGGGTAGCCAATCATCCCGAAATCGTCGCTAAAACAGTTGCTGGAATTAACTTAGATATGGTAGGTCAATATCTAAATCAAAATAATTCATGCTTTTTCCTTCATCTAACGCCCCACTCAAAGCCTCATTTTATAAATGATTTATTAATAAATTTAATTGAATTTTTAGCGGCTAATAATACTCAACCCTTAGGGACCTCATCAGTTTTTCCTGTGTATTCTCTTTCTGGGAGTCGCGACTTGTTTCGTTATCGGATTATGCCTTACACTGGCGGAAGCGATCAGGTAATTTTTAATGATAGTCTTATCGGTATTCCCTTTGCCTTTTTCCTTGTTTGGCCCGATCGTTATTATCATACAAGTGGCGATCAACCCGAGCGTTGTGATCCAACCCAGCTTAAACGCTCAGCCCTTTTAGCCGCAGCGGCGACACTCTTTTTAAGCGATGACTGTCCCCATAAAGCAAGGCGCTTAGCTGGCGAAATGATAGCCCGCAGCCGAATCCGAATTATGGAGGAATTGAAACGAAGCTTTAATCTCTTAAATGGAAGTGAAAGCAAAGATCTAGCCACCAATTATAAAGAAGCGATTAATTTTATTGAGCAAATCATCAAAAAAGAAGTTGCCGCTCTTGAATCTTTAAAGCAGTATTCTTATCGGGACAAAGAAGTTGATCAATTTCTTACTATTTCTATCGATAAACTAAGAAATGAGAAATCTCACTATCTTTCTGAGCTTGAGCAGTTTTATCGCCTAATTTGTCAAGCGCGAGGGGTCAAAATTGACAAGGTCACCTTTTCAGCCGAAGAAAAAGCGGCCATGAAAATCATCCCCAAACGTAATCCTGAACTGAAGGGCCCAGTTAATCTGGCCTATCTAAGGGAAAAAATCAAGGATAGACCCGACGCTCTAAAATTGCCCATTTTCCAGGAAGACAGCCGTCTTACCTATGAAATTTTAAATTTTGTCAATGGCAAAAATAGCCTCCTTGATATTCGTCATGCAGTCAGTGCTGAGTTTAAACCTATTCCCCTCAGCTGGGTTGAGGCCTATTTAAAGCTACTGGCTGAAGCTAAGATAATTAGTTATTGAAGTTTTTCCTTGCCCTCCCTTAACTTTCAAAAATTAAACAAAAGCTTAGGTCATTTAATATAAGCGAAAATATTTAATGATAGGAAAAACAGTCTTTTTTTTGTCGCCTTCCCTTGATTTTAGATAGGAATCGAAAAGGCCCCAACCGACAAAGCCATCAGCGGCTTCCGGCTCCAAGCAATAAAAGGCTAAATTAGCTAATGGCTGCTCGAGGGAAACAAGAAAAGAGCCTGGGCTAATCTGACGCTTCTTTATTTGGACAAAATTTCCTTTAAGAACAGTCATATCATAACCCCAGCGTCTTTCTTTCTCTAAGGAATCAACTATAAACTCTTCGCCGTCGACGATAATTGGCTTAGAAAGAGAATCTACCTTAATATTATGAAGTCTTAATTTTTCAGCCACCCAGCTAAACTCAGCCGGAATAAGGTAGCCAAGAGGAACCTTGGCTTCTTTTGTGCCCACTGGTTTAGTCAGATTTTCTACGCCAGAGACAATTTCAGGTTGCCCGAGGGCTTGTGGCTCAACCCCAGCCATCACACTTGTGCCTGGAAGAAGAAAAGGCCGATTCGAGCGATAGGCTAAAATATCAATTTGTCCCCAGGAGTCATATTTGCCGGCAACGAAATTTTTTAGTTCGCCGCTCGAAGCTTTTTCCTTAACCAAAAGAACGGTTTCTTCATCTGCTCGACGACAAATTGTCTGCATCTCCAAACCATGCTCATTGGTATATTCAAGAATGGCTGAAATCAAAGCATACTGGGCATAAATTTTGCGTTCAAAATGAACATGACCAGGGGTCTCGGCCAGGATAGACATTCGATTACGCAATCCGTAAGCCGCCGCAATGAATTTCGCCTCAGTAGTCCACATAGCTAGCTCATGGCTCCAGACTTTTGGTGGCCAACTTTTTTCATCAAAAAGACAATGAGTGAATATTTCAAGGCCGAATTTTTCTCGCACCGCTTGACGAAGGGCCGGAAACATTACTTCAAAAACATAGCCTCTTGGGCCTGGATGGGCCGTAGGCACGGTAGAAGTGGCATAGCCAATGGCATAGCCATGGCTAACCCGGCTCATGGCATGGCCATCATACATTAGAACTGGATCCCAGCGATTAAAAATAGCCCGGTAAAGCCCAGTTACCTCAGGTGTCTCTATTTTTATCGCGTCCCGGTTGAGATCTAAATTTTGGCTATTAGTTCTTGTCCCAATAAGATGGGGCCAGCCTTCATTTAATCTTAATGCATCGTTCCCGTCAGGATTAAAATTGGGACAAATAATAATAATTTGATTTTTTAAAAGATCTTTCTTGGAACCAAGAAGAATTTCCCGCATTAAAATGAGCAGGGCTTCTTTGGCTTCCGCTTCCGGGGGATGAATATTTCCCTGAAGATAAATTACCGGTTTACCTGAAGCTTTAGCCTCCTCAGGTGTAGCTACCCTTGGGTTAGCCAAAACTACCGCTACCCCAGCTCTTCCCTGAGGGGTCATAAACATGGGAATAATCGTCATTTTGTCACTTCGCCAACGCAATTTGTTAATAAATTCAAGGACTTCAAGAGAAGAAGAGGTTCGTTCGAAATTAGTTTTCTCAGGAATAGTCAATAATTCCTCAGGCCAATTGCCCCGCCATCCAGCCGGAACTTCATTGCCCCAATAAATTTTATGGGAAACAGAAGATAAAACCGACGAAAAAGCAAAAGCAATGAGGATAATTGAAGTAATAAAAAATTTTTGGCGCCAGCCGGTCATAAGCTTTAAAAAAATTACCTTCATTGGGCCTCCTTATACCTTAAATTCATAAAATTGTTGGTTATCGCTCAAGCATAACTCGAGCGAGACAAATAATCATAAAAAAAAGTGGTTGTCAAAGATAATTCAGTTTAATTAATCTAATTCTCGATGCACAATCTGCCCGCCAACTATAGTCAGGATAGATCGGGTATGGCGGATTTCGCTTACTGGAATTTCAAAAATGTTTTGAGAAAGAATTATCAGGTCCGCTAATTTCCCAGGTTCAATTGACCCTCGGAGTTTTTCTTCATTTAGGGCATAAGCCCCACCCAGAGTATAAGCGTAAATAGCTTCTTCTAAAGTCAATTTTTCCCGAGGAATCCATCCACCGTGAGGTCGGCCCGTCCAGTCTTCTCTAGTCACAGCCATCTGAAGACCAGGCCAAGGATTTAGAGTAACGACTGGCCAGTCACTTCCGAACGCTATCTTTCCTCCGGCCTTAAGAACCGACTTCCAAGGAAAAGCCCGTTGGACTCGCTCAGGGCCAACGTTTTTTATCCAGGCAGACATCCAAATTGGGTCGGGATTTGCATGAAGGGGTTGAAAACTCGCAATAATGCCAGGGTGGGCAAACCGAGGGAAATCGTCTGCCGCTACGCATTCAACATGCTCAATTTTATGTCGGAGGTTGACTCGACCGCTTTCCTTCAAAGCCTTTTCATAGGCCTCTAAGGTTAACTTTATCGCCCGATCACCAACAGCATGGGTCGAAACCTGAATTCCCCGACGAGTTAATTCAGTTACGGCTTTAAGATAATCATCAGGTTCCCAGAAAAGTTTTCCTTTGTTCTCCCCCATCCCTTCATAGGGAGTAAGCATAGCTGCAGTGCCGGCATCGATTACCCCATCTAACATTATCTTTACTCCCCGAACGGCCAGCCAATGGTCATTATATTTAGCTCTTGCGGCCTCATAAGCTTTAAAATCTTTTTCATTGAGCCCAGGATGGCTGATCGGCATAGTTACGATTAGTCGAAGGGTTAAAGAGCCTGCCTGTCTAATTTGGTTAAAAAGGTCAAGAACTTCAAATTCACCTCCGAGTCCATGAGCACAAGTTACTCCCCATTTAGCGGCTTCCTTTAAGCCGGTCCGTAAAGCTTCCAATTTCTCTTCTAGGGTAGGTTCAGGAATTAGCCGGCTAACTAGTCGGCTAGCTCCTTCTAGGAGAACCCCGGTCGGTTCGCCTTTTTCGTCCCGAACAATTTGGCCATCAGGCGGGTCAGGAGTGTTTCTATCAATTTTGGCCATTTTCAAGGCCAAGCTGTTAACCCAGGTTGTATGGCCATCGGCACAACGCATGATGGCCGGGCGATCCGGAATAACTTCATCCAGATATTTTCGATGAGGCAAGTTCCCCGGAAAAGCTGAATACATCCAGCCTCGACCTTGAATCCACGTTAATTCAGGATGGTCAAAGACAAACTTTCTAATCCGAGCCTGAATCTCATCTACTGTTCTAGTGCCGGCTAGGTCAACTCGGTTCAAATTGAGCGAACCACTTAAAAAATGGACGTGACTATCCTGAAGGCCTGGGAGTCCAAGGCGACCACCAGCCTCGATGACTTTAGTTTTCGGACCAATATATTTTTTAACTTGCTCATCGGAACCCACAAATATAATCCATTCACCTTTGATAGCTACAGCCTCAGCCCACGGCTGGTCTGGATTGACAGTATAAATCTTTGCGTCGGTTATCACTAGCTCTGCCAGTCCAAGATTCCGACAACAGGCAGTTTCTAAAATCAGCCAAAGAAACACTAATATAAGGGAGCCATTAAAAAACAATTTTGAAAAAGAGGACTGGTTTTTCCTTGAAATGGTTAGTTTGAAAATCATTTTTTCTTATGCTTTTTATTAATCAATCTAACTTTTTTCAAAGCTCAAATTTAGAGCCTAAATTGAGGCGTTCAGCTGTCTCCAGAATTCGGCAAGCAAGGGCTATATCTTGAGCCGCCAATCCGACTGTTTTAAAGAAAGTAATTTCTTCAGCTGAAGTTCGTCCTGGCTTTTGTCCAGATGCTACTTCTCCAATTTCAGCTACAATCGCTTTTTCTGTTATCATTCCCTCTTTTAAAGGAATGATTAAATCGCCAGCTTCCTCCAGGGCAGCTTCTTTTTGGTCGACAAAAATTTTGGCTCGGGCGACAGTGGCTGAAGGCACTTCTCTAACCTGCGGCTTATAAGAGCCAATAGCATTGATATGGACCCCTGGTTTAATGGCCGAATCAGGAAAAACGGGTGTCGACGAGGTCGTGGCCGTGGAAATAATCTCAGCTCGTTGACAAGCCTCTTCAGGAGAGGAAGCTACTTCCACTTCAATCCCAAATTTTCCACTTATTTCTTCAGCGAAGGTTTGACTTTTGGCATAATCAGGGTCGTAAAGATAGACCTTGGTGAGAGAGCGGACAGCTCTAATGGCCTCAAGTTGATATCTGGCTTGAAAGCCAGCGCCAAAAATGGCGGCAATTTTCGCCTCCTTTCGAGCCAATAGGTCGGTAGCTAACCCACAGGCAGCCCCGGTTCTCAAAGCTGTGAGGTGAGCAGCCTCTAACAGAGCTAAAGGAGCGCCATTTCGGGCATCAAATATTAGCATTAAAGCATAACTATGAGGAAGGCCAAATAGAGGATTTTTCTCATAGAGATTAATAATCTTTAGCCCAATTTTCTCTTTTTCTGGATAATAGGCAGGCATAATTAGAGATGTTCCTTGGTGAGACGCAAGATCAAGATGGGTTCGTTCAGGGACAACCACTTTTTTCTGAGAAACAAGGATAAAAGCTTCTTTCACTGCCTCGATGGCTTCTTTCATAGAAATAGCTTTTGTTACTTCTTCAGCCCCGAGAAGATGAATTTTAAGGCGAAACATGATTCTCCTCTTGCCTCATAGGTTTCCCTTTCGGCCGATCTTCCCATAACCTTTCCCCATCTCTCTAATCATCGGCCTCTTCTGTCTCTTTAAGTTATCATAAGAGCCAAATAAAAAGCTATCGCCTACAATGATTATTAATTTTCTTTCAGGCGAAAGATAGGGTTTGAATTAAGCTAAAAGTAAAAAAATAAAAAAAATGTTGACAAAATATCTTTTTTGATTTATGTGATTAATCTTTTATGAAATATACAGTATATAATTATTAAAGGTTTTAGCAAAAAATCAAGAGCTAAGGAAGAAGCCCTTTATTAAGGGTAAAAAATAGATCTAGAAAGGAGGGAAAGGTGAAAAAAATTTGGCTGCTTTTCCTATCGCTTGTATTTTTGAGTTCCTTTTTAGCTGGTCAAGGAACAACTAAAGACACAGGAGCCATTCGCGGATTCGTAAAAGATAATGAAGGTAACCCGCTACCAGGCGTAAGCATTATCATTTCTGGTCCAGCTATAATGGGCACACGCACGGCAATAACCAATGAGGAAGGTGCTTTCAGAGTTCCTTTGCTTCCCGTTGGTGTTTACTCCATAACCGCTGAACTTCAGGGGTTTCAAAAAATTAAGAGAGAAAACGTTGAAGTAACTCTGGGAGGCACAATTACCATAACTATAGAAATGATACCAGCGAAAGTCGAAGAAGAGGTCGTGGTAACGGCGGCTTCACCAATAGTTGATGTCAAAACCTCGTCGGTGGCTAATGTCTTTAAGTCAGACCTGCTTTTAAATTTACCCATTGGCCGGGCTTTGGGTAATGTGGTCACTTTAACCCCTGGGGTAGTTAGTGCCGCTAATGTCCGAGGAGGAACCGCGGCCAATACAATTTATCAAGTAGATGGTCTTTATGCTAATGACCCAGATAATGCCCAGCTCGGAGTTAATGTCGATTTTAACCTTATGGAAGAGGTTAATGTTATCACCGGTGGAATGCCGGCTGAAGTCGGCATTAGTTCAGGTGGGTTTGTTAATGTCGTGACTAAATCAGGGGGGAATAAATTCTCGGGTCTTTTAGATTTCCGTTACACAGACGACAGTATGTCCAAACCTGTTATCCCCGAGCCACATCTCCGATCCCTAGGATTAGGCCGACCAACGGTTGACCTTTATAATTATAACATGTCTGGCAGCCTCGGCGGTCCAATTATTAAGGATAAGCTCTGGTTTTTTGCCAACGGTCGCTATGGCAAGAGTGAAACACCAAGTGGCTTTGTCAAGTGGACAGCCCCAACAGGGGTGACTTATGATGAATTTAATCGCACTGCTTGGAATTGGGGCTCTTTTCTCAAATTAACCTTCCAGCCAACGCAGAATCTTAGGCTAGTTCTTAATGGCAATATCCTAGAAACTTATAGAAACACCAGAGCCAGCGGTCTTTATATGCCTTTTGATTGCCATTATCATGACGATCCCTGGGGAAATTATAATGGTTTCGGAGCCCTTACGTGGATTGTTGATCCTAACACTATTGTTGAATTCCGCGGTGGCTATTTAATTGTGAGCGCTTGGTTAACCTTGGTGAGGTCTGAGCTAGACAATGTAGCCTATAATTATGATGCTTATACTGGTTATTACTTTGGCACTGGTTATCGTACTAATGAATGGATTGGCCGTCCCTCTAAACAAGCTTCGGTTCATTTGACGCGCTTCCAGGACAATCTTCTTGGTGGTGACCACGAAATCAAAGCTGGGTTAGAAGTAGTAACGGGTGCTTGTAACTGGTCTTCTTGGAAGAAAAATCCATTGGGTATAACCTGGTATAATGGAAATCCTTATTACTGGCGTGGCGTTTATGGCTTGAACGAGCCTCATCCCACTTATGGCGATGGCCAAATTCTTCTCTATGTTATGGGGCAAACCAGGGAAAACAGCATGGCCAAGTCGGCCAATGTTCGTTACTCAGCTTATTTCCAAGATTCTTGGACCATAAAGCATCGGCTCACCTTAAATGTGGGACTCCGCTATGACCTCGAGCGTGGTTGGATTCCAGATATTTACAAAGAAAAAAGCGGGGGTATTGCCTATTCAGTGGGTGAAGCTACCTTAAAAACTCAGTGGGGTTTAAATCCCTATGATGAGTTTAGGCAGGATGGGGTGGATGATTTTATCAAATGGAGCTTGTTCACCCCTCGACTTGGGGCCACTTTTGATGTTTTTGGCAACGGGAAGACAGCAATCAAATTGCACATTGGTCGATTTTCCAATTGGTTGTATTCATCTTTCTTTGTAAGTTATAACCCAATCCGATTAAGTTCTTATACCTTTAATTGGTGGGATCTTAATGGCAATAGAATTCCAGACGAAGCTGGCATCGACCGGTATGTGGTGGTAACTACCCGCAGCCCACTAGTAATGTTGCGAGATTATTGGAGTCGCTTAGTAGATAAAAACCTTAAAGCCACTTTTGATGACCAGATTACCATTGGCCTTGACCATGAACTCTTTCCTAATTTTCGACTAGGGCTGAGTTTTCAATATAAACATAAAAAGAACATAGTTGACGATGGACTATATGACTTCAATACCGGTAAAACTTGGTATATGCCTGGCTCTGAGTTTTGGGTTCCCTTTACCACCACTGTCCCAGCTATTGACCAATTTCCGGCCGCCCAGGTAACTTTGTATTTTCCGACCAAGAATGCCCCAGAAATGTTACGGCTACTGACCAACATTCCTGAGGCTTATCGAAAATACTGGGGATTTGATATTACTTTTGAGAAACGTTTTTCTCGCGGCTGGCACCTCGGTGGTTCAGTTACCCTTTCTAAAGTTTGGGGAAATCACCCTGGAGACTACGGAAATATCTTTGGTTACGCAGGCACAGGAAATACAGCTAACTGGGTGGTTAATTCGGAAGGGCGTTTAGGAGAAGACCGTCCTTTAGTTATTAAGGTTTATGGAACATTTAACTTACCCTATGGTTTTGTAGCTTCCTTCTATTACAATCATTACAGTGGCACGCCGTGGCAGCGTACGGCCACCATTTATGTACCTTCGGCCTGGGCTGCAGCCAATAATGTTGATACAGTCAGGGGCGCTTCTTATTCTGTCAACGTAGAACCTCAAGGCAGTCGGAGGAACTACACCTTCCAGAACTGTGATGCTCGAATAGACAAAAAATTCAGCCTGTCTCGGTTTGGTTATTTTGCCTTAATTTTTGAGGTCTATAATCTTTTTGGGACCCACTACGTTAATGTAACTCAGAACCCAGGTGGCACGTGGCGGCCAGTGGATAACAACACCACAGTAGGCACTTTTAGTGCTTCCGGAACTTATAAGCGAGTGACCAGCGTCAGCAATTTGTCGCGGACCTTCCAGTTATCTCTCCGTTACGGCTTCTAAATTCAGTTAAAATTTTAGGGGGGAGAGAAAATTAAAATTATCTCCCCCCTTATTTCTATTTTCCTATTTTCCAAAGGACAGTCTGAAATCATTTTATTGTGGTCTTCTTAGAGATTGAGCGGAGGGACAGAGAGCTAGCCCCCCTAAAGAAGTCACTTTAAGTTCAGGAGGCAACATCTTACCCACCTCATAAACAGCATCGATGGTTTCATCAAAAGGGATTGGGTTATCATAGCCACCATTAATCAAATCAGCGCAAACAAAAGCGGAAGCTGCGGCTATAGCATTCCGTGTATGACAAGGAATTTCGCAAAAACCTTGAACTAAATCACAAACAGAGCCCATGGAGTTCTGAAAAGAAATTGCAGCCGCATCAAAAGCTTCTTTGGCTCCGCCGCCGACAGCTTCAATGACTGCAGCCGCTCCCATTGCCCCAGCAGCTCCAATTTCAACTTGACAACCCGCAACTTCGGCCGCAAAGGTTGCCCGATAACCCACAACTAGACCCACAGCGCCAGCAGCTGCCAAAGCTTCAATCATTTTCTCTCTAGCTATTCCCTTATCTTCTAAAAGAGTAACTATTATTCCAGGCAAAGTCCCAGCTGAGCCAGCAGTCGGAGCGGCGCAAACGACGCCCATCGAAGCCGCCGTATGTTGGGCTGCCATCGCCCGAGCTGAGGCTCTCGTCAACAAGCCACCGATTAATTTTCCTTCTTTTTCAGCTTGATAGATGAATCTAGCTTTAGGTTTTAAGAGTTGAAGAGTAAGATTATCTTTTAAACCCGAAGCAACCGATTGTTTCATTATTTCCAGACGCTGAGCTAGTTGTTGCCTGATTTCGTTCTCTTTCAAATTTAATAGTTCACTTTCATAAGTTATAGCTAATTTTCCTAGGCTTTTCTTTTGTTTGACTGCCAATTCTATCGCCTCTGCGGCTGACCTGAAGAGAGGTTCACCCGAGACCACCGGCATCAATGGAGGAATTATTTTAAAGTCTTTTAAATTAAAATAAGATTTAATTTTCTCAAGGGTCTTAGAGGAAATCTTTTTTGTGCAAGTTAAGTGCCATAAGCTGATGTCCGTGTTTTCACTTACTTTAATTTCAGAACATTTCAGTGGTAAAGAATTTAAAAAATTAACTACGATTTTGTTTTTTTTCTTAGGTAATTCAAATAAATATTCATAGCTATCACCCCTTAGTTTAACAGGCCAGCCATTAATTTCAATTATTTCGACCATCCCGCCACCAACTGACTTTCCCTTCAAACTGATTTTCTGCCTGAATTTATTCTCGATCTCAATTTTGACAAAATTAGGATGATCAGCCTCAGGGATAGACTGGATTTCAAAGCTCAAATCCAGACCTGATTCAGCGGCTAAATGGAGAGCTTGGGCAAATCGCTCATCAGTGATTTCCCAGCCTAGAAGCCCGGCGGCAAAACCTAAGTCGGATTTTTGCTGACGAAAGACTCGAGCGTAGGAACCTTTTTTGTCGAAAATTATTTTAACCTTAAGGGGAGTATCGCCTACGATGGACCGAGCTAGGCGACCGAGATAATAAGAACCCGCGGTGTGAGAGCTAGAAGGGCCTCTAATTACTGGCCCCAAGACATGGTTTAAAATGCTTAGCTTAATTGTCTCTTTTAAGCTTTTCATTCGCCAGGACCTAAAAATAAAAAATTGGGGTTTTTTCCTTTACACCGCTTTTAATTTATTGAACCAATTTTTCCTGACTAATTTAATCGAGCTTTATTCTGTTTATAGAATAAGCTAAAGGAATAATTATTTTCGTGCCCTTCATTTTTTCTTGAATCAGTTTTTCCAATTCCTGATATTGCCGAGATGAACCATGCAGAGCGACGACAACTTTCACTTTGAGATCACGGGCCATGTTGAAGGCAGCTTGAGGCGATGCGGTCGGCGAAGGCTCACCGGCAGGAAGAAAGGCCAAATCAGCTGAAAGCCCAGAAAGAGGAACGTAGTCAGAATCACCCCCATGAAAGATTGTTAAATCGCCAATTGTGAGATGATAAAGCATAATTGGCCCGACATGGCTCCCTTTTATTGCTTTAACTGTAATATTCCCTAATTGAAAAGGCTTATCAGGCGAGGCCACAACGAGCTTATCAGTTGGAATTTCTCCTTTCAATCGGTTAATGACATTGGCTTCGGCTAAAATAGTTGCCCCACTAGCTTTAAACAAAGAAAGTGTTCTCGATGGATGAAAATGATCATAATGATCATGGGTAAAAAGGATTAAGCTGATGGCGCCTAGAGGAATGGCTCTAATATCCTCCTCTTTAATTTTATCAGCTGGATCAATGATAATTGCTTCTTGAGCTGTTCTGATAATAACCCCTGAGTAGCCTAAATATTGAAAAGCCACCTCATTTTTTTCCAAAACATAAGCCAAGAGACTCTTGATTTCTTCAGTCATCATAGCTGAGGCCCCCTTAAACAAATTATTTGAAGCTTTTATGCCTAAAAAACCAATAATCAGCCATAAACATATTCCAATTATCCAACCTCGACTTTCTAATGACTTCATTTTTACCCCCTCATAATAAACCATTTAATTATACAATAAGACAAATTTTTCCTCTATAAATCCATCCAGCTACAGCTCTTGCCTTTTAATTGATAATCAGGCCCCTTCTCTTTAGCTGACAGAATATCCTTTAGGGCTTATAAATTTTATGTGAGGCGATTCGCCATATTGCAATGAAAGGCTAAAAGAGCTAAAATAAACAGTAATTCTCAAGATAGTTCGGGCTAAAGAAAAAAAGCCAGTTTAAAAGTCATCAAAAAAATCTGGCAAAAGAATTTCGAAAGCCCAACCTCAAATCAAATAAGAGGAGGAGGTAGATAATGAGTGAAATTGTGCGCCAAATTGAATCCAGAATAGCAAACAAGCAACGCTTAGAAAAATTTCACCTTGATCTCGATCATATCGGTCCTGGTGAAAAGCGCCGTTTATATGAGCTCATGTATGCTCACGGTCCTGGTAATGGCAAAATCATGCTTTTGCCTATTGATCAGGGCTTTGAACATGGACCTAGAGACTTTTTTCCTAACCCACCCAGTATCGATTTTGAGTTTCAACTTGAGCTGGCCTTGGAAGCTAATTACTCAGGTATTGCTTGTCACATTGGTTTAGCTGAAAAACATTACAAGAAATATGCTGGCCGAATTCCTTTAGTTCTGAAAATCAACGGACGAACTTCCATTCCGCCTGATGATGAGGCCTTCTCTCCCCTCGATGCCAGTGTCGAAGATGCTCTTCGCCTAGGAGCTGAGGCTATTGGTTATACCCTTTATGTCGGTTCGCCCAGGGAAGCTGAGGATATAGCGCAATTTTCCAAAATTAGGCAGGAAGCTAAAAAATATGGGCTACCAGTGATTATGTGGGCCTATCCTCGGGGAAAATATGCCGAAACAAGAGGTGGTGGCCGCGATTCTTTAGCTATGGTTGATTACGCGGCTAGAATTGCCAATGAACTTGGAGCCCATCTAGCGAAAATAAATTTACCTGTTCCCCCCAAGGGTGGAAGCTATGACCCCACTAGTCCTTTCAAAGCCTATAATGAATTTAAAGACATCTCTGAAGTTGAGGCTTTGCGGCAGGTTGTTCGTTCAGCTGGACGAACCGGGGTTCTCGTTTCAGGGGGTTCTAAGCTTAGCGATGAGGAATTGTTGAAAAAAGTTGAAATTTGCCTTGAGGCCGGAGTTGATGGCTTTATTTTTGGCCGCAACATCTGGCAGCGAAAATATGATGAAGCGGTAAGGATTAGTCGAGAAATTTTCACATTGATTAAGCGCTATCAATAACCAGAATAACCCCCTTCAAAAATAAAAAACTAATTTCTGAAATAAAAAAAGACAAGGGAGGACAAAATGAGAGTGGGCATTTTAACTGGAGGCGGTGATTGCCCCGGATTAAATGCGGTTATTAGAGCTATTGTCCGCAAGGGGATCATGTTTTATGGCTATGATTGTTATGGTATCAAGAATGGCTGGCTAGGCCTAATTGAAGGCAAAATTGTTCCTCTTGATCTGAATAGCATTTCTGGTATTCTTCCAAGAGGCGGGACCATCCTTGGAACCTCAAGAACTAATCCCTTTAAAAAAGAAAACGGTGTCGAAAAAATTTTCTCTAACATGGCTAAATTTGAGCTTGACGCTTTAGTCGCCATTGGAGGTGAAGATACTCTTGGAGTTGCTTATAAACTTTTTCAGCAGGGATTAAAAGTAGTTGGTGTCCCTAAAACAATCGATAACGATCTTTCTTGCACCGATTATACCTTCGGTTTTGATACAGCGGTTTCCATTGTCTGTGAGGCCCTTGATCGTCTCCACACCACCGCCGAAGCTCATCACCGCGTTATGGTCGTTGAAGTTATGGGCCGTCATGCTGGCTGGATTGCTGTTATGGGTGGTTTAGCTGGTGGCGCTGACCTCATTCTAATCCCCGAAGTCCCCTTTGATCTCGATGATGTTTGCCGAGAAATCCAAAAGCGGCGAGAAAGAGGTAAAGATTTTAGTATAGTTGTCGTCGCTGAAGGCGCTCAACCCAAAGAAAATGGATTAATCACCCAATCTGAAGAAAGAGATCCTTTTGGTCATGTGCGACTCGGCGGCATCGGCCATTATCTTGGCCGGGAAATTGAAAAAAGAACTGGCCTCGAAACCAGGGTCACCGTTCTAGGCCATACTCAACGAGGAGGCTCTCCTACTGCCTTTGATCGAATTCTGGCCACTAGATTTGGTATAGCGGCTATTGATCTCGTTAGAGAAGGTAAATTCGGAATGATGGTCAGTCTTCAAGGGAACAAAATAGTCCCTGTTCCTTTAGAAAAAGCAGTGGCTCAACTAAAGACAGTAGATATGGAACTTTATGAAATTGCCAAGGTCTTTTTTGGCTAATCGAAAAAATTAAAGTTTAATAAATCGATTTATCAACAAGATCTAACAAGAAAGTAACAAGGAACAATAATCTATCTCGCTTAGTCAAAACGAAAAATTAATCAAGAACTTGATCAATAATCCCCCCGCCCAAGACAATTTGCTTTTGATAAAAAACAACTGATTGGCCAGGAGTAATGGCTCGCTGGGGCTCGATAAATTCAACTACTACCGAATCTTTTTCGAGGGGAGAAACAATTGCTTTGGCCTCTTCATGCTTATAACGAATTTTAGCTTTAACCGTAATGGGCAAATCTATTTTATCCAAAGCAATTAAATTTACTTTCGTCGCTATTAATTTCTTTCGTAGCAATTCCTTTTCTTCACCTACAATGACGGCCTTCCTTTCAGGGTCAAGGCCAATGACATAAAGTGGTTTTTTCCAAGATATTTTCATCCCGCGTCTCTGACCGATAGTAAAGTGGGCAATTCCTTGATGTTCACCTAATTGCCGACCAGTTTTATCCATAATTGGGCCAGGTCGAAAGGCCTCAGGTTTTCTTGATTTAAGAAAATTGATATAATCACCATCAAGAACAAAGCAAATTTCTTGACTTTCAGCTCGGTCGGCTACATGAAGCCCAAATTTACTGGCCAGATGACGAATCTGAGCTTTCGTATAATTGCCTACAGGAAATAAGGTTCTTTTAAGCTGTTCTTGGGTTAAGGGATAAAGGAAATAGGATTGGTCTTTAGCTATGTCTCGTCCTTTTTTTAAAAGAAAACGCCCCCTCTTTTCATCGAACTCAATTCGGGCATGATGGCCAGTAGCTAAAAAATCAGCCCCTAAATTCTTAACTTTTTCCCACAGCCGTCTAAATTTTATAAATTCATTACAGCGAATACAGGGATTGGGAGTGCGACCCTGAACATATTCTTGACAAAAATTCTCAATCACCCATTTCTCAAAGTCTTCACGGAGATCCACCACAAAATGAGGAATTCCAAGTTGCCAACAAACCTGCTGGGCATCTTCAACAGCTTTGAAACCACAACAGCTTCGTAATTCCTCATTCAAACAGACTTCTGCAGGTAAAGAAAAGAGTTTCATCGTTAGCCCAATAACTTCATAACCTTGGTTTTTTAAAAGAGCCGCCGCTACAGAAGAATCTACCCCCCCACTCATAGCCACAACTACCTTTTTCTGACTCATTTCTACTTTTAACAGAAAAAATGATTTCAAAAACTAAAATTAAAATAACAGATTTTTTTGTTTTTGACTATCGACTTCATTTGGACTCTTTGAGAGCGGGAAATCTTCAGAATTCAGCTTCTCACTATCTTGAACTAACCTTATCTAAGACAAGAAAAGAACTGAAGCCTCCAGGCCCCAAATTTCCCTGCAACTTGAAACCACTGATCAAGATAAGGATTTCGACCAGAAGGGCTAATATCTTCAAGAGATAGTTTTTATAATCCTGATTAAAGGTGAAAGCATTGAGCTCAGGAAATTAATACCTAAAGAGGATATGGCCGTTAGTCCGATGTCTCTAAAAGAATGACAGAGGAAACCAAAGAGAAATAATGTTTGAGTCACTGAGAACTCGTTTAAAAATCATTGGCAAAGCGAAAAATTTAGGATAAAAAGAAGACGATAAAATGATGGAGGTGACGATGAAGATAAAATTTAAAATTAACTGGCTTGGGCTAAAATTAATCGTTCTCTTGCTCTTGTTTTTTAGCTTATCATCTCAAATAAAAGCCCAGAATTATTTCAATGAGAATATATTAAAAGCCTTTAGTTTCCGGAATATGGGGCCATGGCGAGTAGGGGCAGCCATTGCCGACATTGCGGTCCCCGACTCCCCACCAAAAGCTCATCTTTACACCTTTTATGTTGCTACCTGGAGTGGCGGCCTTTGGAAAACCACTAATAATGGCACAACTTTTGAGCCTATTTTTGAAGGTCATATTGGAGATGTGGCTATAGCACCTTCCAATTCTGATATCATCTGGGTTGGAACTGGCGATGCTTTTTGCTCTGTTCGTTCCCATGCCGGCGACGGCGTTTATAAGTCAACTGATGGCGGTAAGACATGGAAAAACATGGGACTTCGGGAGACCCAACATGTAGCCCGCATAGTTATTCATCCCAAAAACCCTAACATTGTTTATGTTGCTGCCCTTGGTCACCTTTATTCTTTTAATGAAGAAAGGGGCGTCTTTAAAACGACCGATGGCGGCCAAACCTGGCAAAAAGTACTCTATATCAATGAAAGAGTTGGGGCTGTCGATTTGGTCATTAATCCTCAAAATCCTAATATTCTTTATGCGGCTATGTATGATAAACAACGTTTACCTTGGATCTTTATTAATGGTGGGCCAGAAAGTGCCATTTATAAAACAATTGATGGCGGCCAAACCTGGCGCCGTCTAAGAGGTGGTTTGCCTACAGGCAGAATTGGTCGCATAGGTCTCGATATTTATTTAAGAAATCCCAACATTATCTATGCGGTAATTGAAAATGCGAACAAGCGACCGCCGACTAAAAAAGAAGCCGAAATGGATTTGAAGAGAGGCCTCCAGCCTCAGGAAAGAGAAATTGGCGGTGAGGTTTATCGAAGCGAAGATGGAGGTGAAACCTGGATTAAAATGAACCCCCCGGAGGTTAATGTCAGCACTAAAGGTCCTTTTTATTTTAGTCAGATCAGAATTGATCCCAATGATGATAAAAAGATTTTTGTTACTGGGGTTTGTTTGGCTAATTCCACTGATGGCGGTCGTACCTGGCATGATTTAGAATGGCCTCCTCGTCGCCTTTTTACCAAAATGTTCGGGGATGTCCGGACTCTCTGGATTGATCCTGAAAATTCAGACCGAATTATTATGGGCTCAGATGGTGGGATTTATATCTCTTATGATGGTGGCCGGACCTGCGATCATTATTATAATTTACCTATAAGCCAAATATATGCTCTTGGGGTTGACATGGACGAACCTTATCATATCTATTGCGGTCTGCAAGATCATGAGCACTGGAAAGGGCCAAGCAATAGCGCTGATCTTCATGGCATTACTCTTCTTGATTGGGTATCGGTTGGCGGCGGTGATGGGATGTATACCCAAGTTGATCCAGCCAATAGCTGTCTCTTATACACATCTGACGCT
>JAOAFQ010000164.1 GCA_026416195.1 Candidatus Aminicenantota bacterium
GTGGGCTCGGAGATGTGTATAAGAGACAGCCACCCACATAGTGCAAGAGGGAGATGAAGACCTTAATGAATCAGAAAAGCGCCGCCTTCGTGAACTGACTAACCTAGCGGAAAACATCAAAGGAGATGTTGATACCAAACTTAAAAAATGTGTGGAAATCGTAAAACGGCTTCTCAGACAGGGCTTTCACCCAATAATATGGTGTCGCTACATAGCAACAAGCGACTATGTAGCTCATGAGCTTAGTCGGTACCTGGAGAAGGATTTCCCTGGACTAAGAATTATTTCTATAACTGGCGCCCTCTCAGAAGAAGAACGCAGAGAGAAGGTAAAAGAATTGGCGAATTTCAGCCAGCGTGTCTTGGTAGCCACTGATTGTCTTAGTGAAGGTATCAACCTGCAAGAACATTTTACTGCTGTTATCCACTACGACCTTCCTTGGAATCCGAACCGATTAGAGCAAAGAGAGGGCAGGGTAGATAGATTTGGCCAAACTGCTAATAAAGTAAAGGCAATACTTCTCTACGGTCGTGATAATCCAGTTGACGGAGCCGTCTTAGATGTTCTTATACGCAAAGCGAAAAGGATCCGAAGCGAATTGGGCATTTCCGTGCCATTACCCGTAGATAGCGAGACCATAATTGAAGTGGTTCTAAAGTCTCTTTTCTCAAGAGGCATTCAACGAGATCAACTATTGCTATTTGAAGAACAGCAAATCACTGATTTTCATAAAAAATGGGATGAGGCCAAGGAAAGGGAGAAAATCAATCGTACTAAATTCGCTCAGAGGGCTATAAAACCAGAAGAAGTTATGAGGGAACTCGAAGAGACGGATTCAGTCCTTGGAGATCCAATGGCTGTTCAGAAATTTGTCCTTAATGCCTCACAGAGACTGGGGATAAAAATCTATCAAGAAAATCATGATAAATATGTTCTTTCCGGGTTTGATCAGCTCCCTGATACCATAAAATTATTAATCCCAGATATAAGACAGCCGTGGTCTGTTTCTTTTATTTCCCCACCTCCAGAAAACACAACTTTTCTAGGGAGAAACCACCCGTTTGTGACCGGGTTAGCTCAGTTTTTATTAGAAGAAGCCTTGATCATGAATGGATCGGCCAGAGCGCCTCGATGCGGCGCAATCCGAACCTCGGCTGTAGATCGCCGAACTTTTCTCTTACTGATGCGTTTAAGATATAAAATAGTAGAGCCTGATAAAATCCCGATGCTGGCAGAGGAAGCTGCAATATTTGGGATTAAGGGCAACTTGTCACAGGATTTTGAATGGCGTCCAGAAGATGAGGTGCTGTCTCTCTTACCATTAGTATCTCCGAAAATCAATATGACCCAGGAAGAAGCAAAAGATATAATTACTGAATTCTTAGAATACTGGGATTCAATAAAGGAAAAAATTAAACCGGTATTAGATGAGCGAGCAAAGAAACTGGCTGATTCTCATAAGCGTCTCCGCATGGTTGCTAGTCTTCGCCGCCGAGGCCTTTCTGTTTCTCCTTACTTTCCTCCTGATCTTTTAGGAATTCTTGCACTCTTACCTGTGCCTAAGGGGGTTGATTGATGAAATCTTCATTTCCTACATTGACAATAGAAGGCGGTCTTATTGGTCATGATATAATCGAGAAAATTGCTGAGGGAGAAGAATGCGGACAAAAGCCTTCAGACTTTGGCTTTGACTCATTAAGTCGTCTTAGCGATGAAATTGCGGCCACCTGGAGTGAGGCTCGAGACTTCTGGCACGCCTTTGAGAGACGATTGGAAAAGATTCCCGACAATGATACAGGAACCACAGTGACCCGTGATCTGTGGATAATACCTCTTTTAAGTTCTTTAGGATATGAGCTAACTTATCAGCAACGTGCTGCTGAAGCTGACGGACTGAGCTTTTATATATCTCATAGAGCCGGAAAAGATGATTCAAATCCTCCAATTCATATCGTAGGCGCAAGGCAATCCCTTGACCGAAGGCCCGAGTCTGGAAGACCCCGTCTTGCTCCCCATTCGCTTGTCCAGGAATATCTGAATCGGACAGAGCATGTCTGGGGGATTGTCACTAATGGAAAATTGCTCCGAATTCTCCGCGATTCGATGAGAATGCGAAAACAGGGCTATATCGAGTTCGATTTAGAGCAGATGATGAGAGGTGAGAAGTTCTCGGATTTTGCTCTTCTTTATCGCTTGCTTCACAGGTCACGCCTTCCCCAGACTTATAAAGATGCTCATGAATGTTTACTAGAGAAATACTATGTTTTGACAATAGAGCAGGGGGGGCGGGTGCGAGATCGCTTGAGGGATGGGGTAGAGAAAGCACTTAAGATCTTTGCCAACGGCTTTATCGGTAACCCTCAGAATAGCTTCCTGAGACAAGAAATTGCCACAGGAAGGCTAACTCCTCAAATATTTTATCGACAGCTCCTTAAGCTTATTTATAGATTTCTTTTCCTGATGGTTGCTGAAGAAAGAAATCTTCTTACCGATAATCCTATTTATATCGAGCATTATAGTATTAGCCGCTTTAAACGAATACTCGAACATCGACCTTTTTGGACATCACATGACGACCTGTGGCGTGGGATTAAGACGACCTTTTTGCTTTTTAGCGATGAAAGGATCGGCCAGTATCTGAGCGTTCCAGTCTTGAATGGCGATTTGTTTGATGCCGCTGAGATAAGTTTTCTTCACCATTCTTCTCTTTCAAATCGAGAGCTCTTGCAGGCCCTCTGGCATATATGTATGTATCGTGAGGAGGAACGCTCTCCATGGCGCCCCATAAATTATGCTGGCCTTGATGTAGAAGAACTTGGCAGTGTTTATGAGAGTCTGCTCGAGTTTCGTCCTGATTTCGTCACAAGTGATGATGCAGTTAAATTTGACCTGGTCTATGGTACCGAGCGCAAATCCACTGGGTCTTACTATACCCCTCCAGAGCTTGTCCTGGAATTGATAAAAACCGCTCTAGTTCCGGTAATAGAAGATCGGTTAAAAAAAGCGGAATCGAAGGAAAAGGCGCTTCTTTCTATCCGCGTCTTGGATCCTGCCTGTGGCTCTGGCCATTTTCTTCTCGCGGCAGCTCGAAGACTTGGTAAAGAACTGGCGAAGATAAGAACAGGGGAGGATGAACCTTCACCTGAGCCTTACCGGCTTGCGGTTAGAGACATCATAACGCATTGCATATATGGCGTGGATAAGAATCCCCTGGCTGTTGACCTTTGTAAAGTCGCTTTGTGGATAGAAGGTCATACTAAAGGAAAGCCTTTAACTTTTCTTGACCATCGAATTCGCTGCGGAGATTCCCTTGTTGGTGTCTTCGACCTAAACGTCCTCAAAGATGGAATTCCCGATGATGCTTTTAATCCAGTAGCAGGTGATGATAGGCTTGTGGCCAGAAGAATAAAGGGGCGCAATAAGGAGGAAAGAATAGGAGTTCAGACTATTCAATTTATACCAAGAAGCGAGCTTCAAGTCTTAGCTAGCCAGATGGATTGTTTAAATCAAATCCAGGACGAGACACCCAAAAATATTAAGGATAAATATGAAGAGTACCAAAAACTACGCTCTGCAGAAACCAAATGGAATCGTGATCATATAGCTTGCAATCTTTGGACTGCTGCATTTTTTGCGGAACTTACTGTCGAAAATGAAAGAGAAAACTGTATTCCCACCCATCGCATTCTATTAAGATATCTTGATTATGGAGACATAAATAAAAAGACCTTTGATTATGTATCCTCGCTTGCCAAAAAACATGCTTTCTTCCACTGGCCCTTAGAGTTTCCTGACGTCTTCACTAAGGGAGGCTTTGATGTAATTATTGGCAATCCGCCATTTATGGGAGGGTTAAAGATTAGTACTAATTTTGGACTCAAATATCGACATTATTTGGAAATTATCTACAGCCCATTTAGCGGAACCGCAGATTTATGTGCCGCCTTTTTTCAGAGAGCTTTTAGCCTTCTACGGCCAGAGGGGATAATGGGCATGGTAGCTACT
>JAOAFQ010000170.1 GCA_026416195.1 Candidatus Aminicenantota bacterium
TTGGCGAAGGACTCTTTGCCTATGCCATGAAAAACCAGATTAAGGAAAAGGGGGGGAAGTATTGGGTATCTTCAAGAGACGCTATCTTACGTAAGACAATAGTCCTGGATGAGATAGACATGGATAATGGAATAATCCTCCTGCCGGAATGTGTCACGGCAGAAGAGGCAGGACAACCACCGAGTATATCTCCTCCTGGCGGTCTGCAACCTCCCGCTGGTGGTCCTTCAGTGGGTGTAGCAGAAGCACCCATTTCTCCGCCGCCCCGACCCGGCCAACCGGTGGAATCGGTGATCATAGAAATGATACTTACAAAGGCCTTGCTCTATAAGACATTTAACATACTCGGATTGCTGGCGGATAAAGCCGGCGACAAGAAGATTAAGGTCAGGGTGGAGGGCACCAATCTGGCCGGCGTTGACCCGACGTGGATACGAAATGCCATAATCGAACCATTATCAGAGGCAAACATCCCTTTTGAAATCAAAGAAGAAACCAAAAAATCTTCTTGAATTCATAATTGGGGATACTTTTATTAATAAAAAGTGCTTTATAGTTATCCCATGCGAGAATGGACTTTTCAAAAAGAGACGGTTTATGCTTATTAAGTAGCGACTAATCAATTGAGGAATATCTTGCCAAATTTCTCAAATCATAAAATTAATTAGCCCAAAAGATAAATTTACCTATCTTTAGTTCCAATTTGTCATGTTTAATAATTTTTAATAATTTAAATTCTATGAGTCGTATGCTTTTTATATTTCTGGAGGGGAAACGAATGAAATATTTAAAACGGCTGGATATCGCTTATCTTAGTTTTGGGGGCTTTGTTTTTCTTATTGGAATTATGTGCTTTAACTTATTTTCTGAGGCCGGGAAGGCAATCCCCAAGGCACCAGCTAAAAAAGACGAACCGCCTGACCGACCTTTAATAGCCACAGAGCTATTTATAGAGACCCTGGCTAATCAAATAAAGCCGAAGCGAACGGAGCTACCGTTTATGAATCCTGGGCTTTCGCCTGAGGTCCGAGCTGAAGATGTGGTTAAACGCTTAACACTTGAAGAAAAAATCAGCCAGTTGATGAATGAGGCGCCGGCCATACCTCGTTTAGGCATTCCTCAATATAACTGG
>JAOAFQ010000148.1 GCA_026416195.1 Candidatus Aminicenantota bacterium
AGCGTCAGATGTGTATAAGAGACAGGGCTCAAGGAGTCCTTCTCGCCATGCTCCCCCATGGTTCGGGCAGACTCGTTTGCTTTTTTCAACTGAGCGTCTCAATCTAGAGCTATCGCTAATTTATCAGGGAGAAAAGAAACACGAAGATATGCCTGAGGAAGAGAAGGCTAAAACGGAAATTTATGCTCTGGATGATTTAGGCCGAACTTATGCTCCTGGGTGGTATACCCTGAATTTTAAAGCCATGTATCGTTTATCATCGCAAGTCAGTCTCACCGCTGGGGTTGAAAATATAACTGACCAGCGCTATCGACCTTATAGCTCTGGAATTTCCGGCCCCGGCCGCAACTTCGTTTTGGCGGTGCGCACAGGCTTTTAGAAAAAAACGTTAGGAAGAAAAAATTATTCGAGCCAAAATTTAAAAGGGGAGGCCAATTGCTTCCCCTTTTTTCGCCTTATTTATTTTTCTCCTTGCTTTTAATAATAGGCAATAAATTTTTTGAAAACTTAGAATTAGTCTTTTGCTTCTATTATCTTTTCCTCGTCTTATTTACTCTTTTCTTTGATTATTTTCTGCAGATCCTCAATTGTCTTCTGGATAAATTTTTTCATTGATTCGCGAGTTACAAGTTCCAAGGCTTTTTCGTAGGCTTTCAAAGCTTCGGAATAATTCTCTAAGCTCCGATAGACAGAGCCCAGGGTCATCCAGTAGCTGCCATTTTTAGGGGATAATTCAATAAGTCTTTTGGCGGCTTCAAGAGCGCTATCGAGATTCTTCTTTTGATTAGCCCAGAAAGAAGCATAGAGATCTAAATTTGAGGGGTCCTTCATCTTATCCTTAATGTATTCAGGGCCGAAAATTTGCAGAGCCTTCTCTTCTTTCTTTAGACGCACATATAAACCGGCAGCTGAATACCGAATATAGGAAGTTTCTGGATTTAACCGTAAAGCCATGTCAAGCATAGATTCAGCGCTTTCCAAATTCCTGTTCTGTTCAATCCAGAAGCGAGCGTAATCAATGAGGTCGTAAGCTAAGCTATTAGCCCTGCCCTCCATAAATCTTTTACCGAAGACCTCTTCAGCCTTTTCCCAATCACCTTGGAGTCCATAAATTTGAGCCAGAGCTTGACGATAGCGCGCAACTGGATTATAGCGAGTTAACTCATCAATTTTCTTAGCTAGCTCAAGGCCACGGTTAAGAGGCTCTTTGTCTCGGATGATTCGCCGGACATAAGAATATAAGACAGAAGGGTCTTCCGGATATTTAGCCACATATTCCTCAAAGAAGGCCTGAGCTTCTTCCTTGGAGCCAGCAAATTGGTAGTAGGAAGATAAAGCTGAATAGGCGGCTTGAAGCATTTTACTTTGGGGATATTTCTGAATAAAAGTTGTCATTGGTCCTGGATTGCGGGATTCAGGCGTAGCTGCCCCACGGGGAAATAAGCTGGCCTGAGCTAAAGAAAATTCGGCATATTCGGTGTAGGTTACCTTGTCCTCGCCATATTCAGTTGTTCCCTTTTCTCCCTTAGGGTCTAAAGCCAGAACCTCCTGGA
Source organism: Candidatus Aminicenantota bacterium (assembly GCA_026416195.1). GTDB lineage: Bacteria > Acidobacteriota > Aminicenantia > Aminicenantales > CALLJL01 > CALLJL01. The sequence continues at coordinate 1,554 of JAOAFQ010000148.1, forward strand.
AAAGCTTGGTGGCCATTTGCTGGGCTTCATCTGTATATCGATAGTTATATTTTTGAGCCAGCTTGAAAACGACGTCTACATTTTTCGGATCTTTTTTGTAGAGACGCGAAAGACTCTGAAAAGTGTCAATTCCTTTAGCGCTCTTTTCTAATCTTTCAATATATTTTTCTGGGGGTGGCCCGTAGCCGACATGCCAATCGATCTCTTCACCAGTATGCGTAATAATAAGAACGGTTGGTGTGGCTGACACATTGAACTTGTCAAAAACCTCCTCGCCCCCTGGCTCCTGGATATTAGCCCGAAAAACAATAAAATTAGAATTAAAAAATTCCTCAAACTTTTTGTTTTCGAAGACCTGCTGACCCAGCAGGACGCAGGAGCCTCAGCCAGGGCTGAAGAAATCGATAAGAACGAGCTTTTTTTCAGCCTTGGCTTTGGCCATGGCCTGATCCAGGGTTCCCTGGAAATAAATCTGGCCGAAGGCAGATGAGGCGAGAAGGAGGGCTGTAACTGCTAGGAAGCCTTTTTTCATCCAGCACCTCCTTATTC
>JAOAFQ010000149.1 GCA_026416195.1 Candidatus Aminicenantota bacterium
GATGTGTATAAGAGACAGGTGGTGGTATGTTCTTTAATAAGATTGTTATCCAAGAAGAAGCTAAATCGTTGCTTGAGGAATGGGGTGTTAACTTAAAAAGGTTTGGCCATAATTACTATGTTGCTTCTTCCCTTGAGACCTTAGCCTGCTTGCTGTTGAAAACCCTACAGGCCGGCGTTCATATTTTTAATGGCGTAACTATTGAGGATGTAATCGTTCGAAATAGCAAGGTTCAAGGGGTAGTTATTAATTGGTCGGCGGTTGAAATAGCCAATTTACACGTTGATCCTTTGGCCGTAAAAAGCCATTTTGTTATTGATGCCACTGGTCACGCAGCCGAAATTGCCCAAGTGGTCGCCCGAAAAACTGAAGGCAAGCTACTCACCGCTACTGGCGGCGTTATTGGTGAAAAACCCATGTGGGCCGAAGAAGCTGAAAGGCTTCTTTTGATTAATACTCGCGAGATATATCCCAATCTTTATGTTTGCGGGATGGCCGCTAATGCGGTTTTTGGTGGCCCACGAATGGGCGCAATTTTTGGGGGAATGTTTCTTTCTGGCCAACGGGTAGCAAATTTAATTATCGAAAGATTTAAATCTCAACAGAATAATTACAATAACAAAAGCCAATAATTAAATTAAAAGCGATAATTGATTCCTACGGAAAATTGATAACCGCCTAAATCAAAAGGTTCAAAGCCTTCGAAGCCCTCTTTTAAAGCGCCTTTCAAGCTGGTGTATCGGAATTCAGCTTCTATGGCCATTCTCTGAGCAATGCGAAACATCAGGCCGCCAAAAGCGTAAAAGCCAAAAGAGAAATTATTGTCGTCGCGGGCATTAGTTTGATAGATAGGATAAATTTCAACTTCACCCAACGAAGGATCATCATAAATCCAGGGATCGCTAAAATCTATCATGTCTCCTTGCAAGCGAACGCTCCAGATATAAAGGCCAGCCCCTCCGCCAATATAAGGAGACCAATTGGCCCGATGGCCTAAAGGGACTATTTTTAAGCCAAGCAAGATTGGAGTTATAGAAACTCCAAAGACATGGCTGATGGAAAAAGCTCCTCGATAATATTTTGCAGGAAAAGCAAAATCGCCTTCATAAAAGGAGTAACCTACATATTCTTCATAAAAACCTGCTCGATTTTTGCTATAGCCATCAAGACTAATCACGAAGCTAAGTTGTTGGGCTAAATATTTCTCATAAACAAAACCCAAAGTAGAATTTTGATAATTGGCCTGGGTAAAATCCATGTTTTCAAACTCAATGTCCCAAAGATCACTTTTAGCTCGGGGAATAAAATATCCAAGGCGGATGGAGATAGCGTCGGCCCATAGAATCATTGGAATTAAAAAGAAGAGGAAAAAAATTAACCTTTTTTTCATCTGTATTCTCCTCCTTAAAAAAATAAGCAATTTTTATGCCAGCCTTTCCAGTAAAAGGTAATCAATTGAGTTTTTTCTGGTTGTTATCCCGAAAGGTCATTTGTCCTTTTGGTAGATAGGCTATTTTACCTTAGCTCCGGCTGGAACATCACGGTCAAAGAAGGGGATAATGGCCTTGCCGCCAACTTCAGCCGCTAAAAGCATGGCTTGTGATTCTATTCCCCGAATTATGGCCGGTTTAAGATTAGCTATAACTACAATTTTTTTCCCAATGAGCTCTTCAGGGGAATAAGTATCGGCCACTCCAGCAATCATCGTCCTTGTTTCTTCGCCAAGATTAATTTCTAGTTTTAGAAGTTTATCCGTGCCGGGCACTCTTTCAGCTTTGATTACTTCAGCTACTCTGAAATCCATTCTCTTAAACTCATCAAAAGAAATCCAAGCCTCTTGAGATTCCATTTTTGCCTCCTTTTTGGTTTCAACTCCAAGAAAATCTTGTAGGGCAATTCTTGGAAAAAGGGGTTCAGGTTTTTCCGTTGGCTCACTGGCGGAAAAAAGGCTAAAATCAAGGTCCTGAAATTGAATTGAGTTAATTGGCCTTTTCTCACCGAGCATTTTCCATATTTTTTCAGCTGAGGCTGGCATAACTGGATAGAGGAGATAAGCTACGCCCCACAAGCCCTTAGCCGTCTGGAGTAATATTCGGGCTAATCTTCCCTTTTTTTCGGGAATTGAAGCCATTTTCCAAGGCTCATTATCAGCCAAGTATTTATTCAATTGATTAATAAAAGCCCAAATATCTTCTAAAGCTCGGTTAATAGCATAATCCTCGAAATGCTCTTTAACCTTTACTTTTAGCTGATGAAAGGCTTCCTTTAGAGCGAGGTCATGATCATTTTCTGGATCAGCTGTCTCAATTTTCCCATGAAAATAATTCCAAATCATAGCTAAAGTTCGCTGAACTAAATTTCCTAAGTCATTGGCCAAATCAGAATTGACCCGATGAAGGAAGCCTTCATGGGAAAAATTGCCATCCTGGCCAATGGGTATCTCCCGAAGTAAAAAATAACGTAAAGGATCTGGTCCAAAGGTATTAAGAATAATTTGAGGGTCAAGAACATTTCCTTTTGATTTTGACATTTTGGTTTCGTCTTTAAGCCACCAGCCATGACCAAAGACACAGCGGGGCAAAGGAAGTTCAGCGGCCATTAAGAAGGCTGGCCAAAAGATAGCATGAAAGCGAAGAATATCTTTGCCAATTAAATGGAGATCAGCTGGCCAGAAGCGGTTAAAATGATCCATATTCCAATCGTACCCAATCCCGGTTATATAGTTATGAAGAGCATCAAACCAGACATAAATGGTATGGGGAGGATCTCCGGGAACTGGAATGCCCCATTTGACCGTTGTTCGAGTAATGCTTAGGTCCTTTAAACCTTGCCGAACAAAAGAGACAACTTCGTTCATCCGTCCCGCGGGTCGAACGAAATTAGGGTTGTCAGCATAAAACTTCAGCAAACGTTCCTGATAAGCAGAAAGCCGAAAATAATAGCATTCTTCAGAAACTAGGATAGCCTTTTTACCGCAGTCAGGGCAGATTTTTTCTCCTGAAGATTCTAAAGGCACATCCTCAGCTAAAAAATTTTCATCAGAAATACAATACCAACCTTGATAAACCCCTTTATAAATATCTCCTTTTTCTTTTAATTTGTTAAAGATTTTTTGAACTCCAATTTCATGAAAAGGTTCAGTCGTCCGAATAAAAAAATCATAGGAGACATTTAAAGCTCGCCAGAGATCTTTAAAGCGAATGACTACCTGATCTGCTAGCTCTTTAGGCTTTAAACCCTTGTCAATTGCTGCCTTTTCAATCTTTTGGCCGTGTTCGTCTGTTCCGGTTAAAAAAAAGACATCATAGCCACAGAGGCGATGAAACCTAGCTAAAGAGTCCGCAATAATGGTGGTATAGGCATGACCAATATGAGGAACATCATTAACATAATAAATGGGTGTAGTTACATAAAATTTAGGCCGTTTAGTCTTGTCCAATTGATCCTTCTCCCTTTATTAAAGTTAAAGCTTCGGCTCTTGTGGCTGGATTGTTTCGAAAAGAACCTCGGACGGCTGAAGTTATCGTAATTGAACGAGGCTTTTTAACTCCCCGCATTGACATGCACATATGTTCAGCCTCAATGATGACCATAACCCCGAGTGGTCTAAGTTTGTCATTAATAAGATCAGCAATCTGTTTGGTCAGACGTTCTTGAACTTGAAGTCGTCTCGAAAGAATATCCACCACCCTCGCAATTTTGCTCAATCCGACAATTCTTCCGTTTTTAGGAATGTAGGCAATGTGGGCTTGTCCAGCAAAGGGAAGAAGATGATGCTCACACATGGAATATAAGGGAATATTTTTAATCAAAACCATTTCGTCATGGCGTTCCTCTTGGATTACGGCCAAGGGCTCTCCAGGGTCTTCAGCCATTCCACCGAGGATTTCAACAAACATTCGCGCCACTCTCTGGGGGGTATCTTTTAATCCAGGGCGTCCTGGATCTTCGCCTACACCTTCAATAATTAGTCTTACTCCCCTTTCTATTTTTTTTAAATCAACTTTTCTCTCTCTCTTCTCTTTCATTGTCTTTTCCAGCCTTGCTGTTGCTTTTTCCAGTACTCCATAACTAAATCTTGACTTTTCCTCAAAGACAACCCTTTTTTCTCAGCCAATTTACGACAAGCTTCGTACTCAGGGTGAACTTGAATAATCTTATCTTCAACCCGAGCAATTTTTACTGGAATCTTTTCTCCTTCGATTTCCACGGTTTCAATTATTCTTTCAAGAATTCGCCTTTCAATCGGATGATAACGAAGACCTAGCGTTGTTGTTTCTTTAAACAAAATATCGATTACTTTATCCATTTTATCAGCCTCGACGAGAACCGTCAATTGAGTGGCCAGGCGTCCCTTTTTCATAAAAATGGGGGTTTGAAAAACATCAAGGGCTCCTCCTTGAAGAAGCTTTTCGCAGGTATAGGCAATGACCTGAGGCGTGGTATCATCAATATTAGTATTAATTTCATAAAGAGGAACGGGTTTTTTTCCATCCAAACTTTGACCTAAAAAGACTCTTAGAATATTGGGCAGTTGAGGAAAATCATGACGGCCAGCCCCGTAGCCCACTCGATTAACAATTATTTCTGGAAAAATAAGGAAATGGGAAGTTAAAGTGGCTATTATGGCGGCACCTGTAGGGGTAGTTAATTCAACCTCAGGACCAAAAGAATAAACTGGTATGCCTTTAAGAATTTCGCTGACAGCGGGCGGGGGAACAGGAAGTAAGCCGTGGCTTGTTTTGACCCAACCCGAACCTAGATTAATTGGAGCGCAGGTTATTATTTCCACGTTTAATTTTTCTAGAAGCCAGCAGCTTCCGATAACATCCACAAGAGCATCGTCTGCCCCAACTTCATGGAGATGAATTTCAGAGAGCGGTCGTCCATGAACTTTGGCCTCAGCCTGGAATAGCGCTTGGAAAATAGCTAGGGCCTTTTCTTTTACCTGGGGCGAAAAGGGGCTTGAGCTGATGAGATTTTTAATGTCATCCCATTTTCTTTCTTGAAGCCGTTTCTTTTCAGAAATGATGACTTCAACTCGTCGTCCTCGTAGTGACGCCCGCTTAACTTCGCTGATTTTTAATTTGACGCCCAAATTCAACTTAGCCATAGTTTCCTTAAATTCTTTATGGTTGACTCCAAGATCAAGTAAAGCAGCTAAAATCATATCACCGCTCAAGCCAGAAGATGGCTGAAAGTGAAGGATTCTTTGGCTGGCTGAGATTATTTTTTTTAATTTCAATTTTCTACTCCATTTTTTCTTTAAAAATTAATTCGTCAATCAGTGGCAAGATTTCTCCTGCTTTTCCATAAAGAGAATAATCGGCGTAATGGCTAAGAGGAGTTGGCTCAAGATTGATTTCAACAATTATGGCTCCATGTTGCTGGGCGATCAAAGGTAAAGAGGCTGCAGGCTGAACTAGGGCTGATGTTCCGATAACCATCATAATCTCCGAACGATAACAGGCATTGAAGGCCGCTTCAAGTATGTCCGCAGGGAGAGCCTCGCCAAACCAGACAACATGAGGTCGTAAAAGAGAGCCGCAATCAGAGCAAAGTGGAGGAATCTGAATTAAAGGAACCTGGCGATTTTCCATAACTTTATTTTCTTTTAGGCACCTCACCCACCAGATATTACCATGGAGCTCTAAAATTTTCGTTGATCCAGCCTGACGATGAAGGCCATCAACATTTTGAGTTATGAGAATAAAAGAGGGGAAATATTTTTCCCATCGAGCTATCACAAGGTGAGCTGGATTGGGTTTAACCTTTTGAATCTTTTGGCGACGCCAATCATACCATTCCCAGACAAGCTTGGGATTACGATAAAATGCTTCAGGGGTGGCTAAATCTTCAGCCCGAAACTGACGCCACAAACCATCAGGTCCGCGAAAGGTCGGAACACCAGATTCAGCTGAAACTCCAGCACCGGTCAAAATAGTCAAACTGGGCTGATTTCCAAGAATTTCAGCGACTTTTTTTACTTTATCGTCCAACATCATTGAAACCTCAAATAACTTTTTTCTTAAGAATACCCTTTTGCTTTTTAAAAATCAAAAAGCTTTCTAGTTTTTAAATTATTTGCTTTAGGCTCGAAAGCGATTAGTTTTAAGTCGATTGAAATGTTCTTTTTGATTAAAGAGGCTTAAAGCTGGCGGTGAAATGTCGAAGAGGTTCTCTGGCCTTTATGATTTTCAGACCACGAATTTTATTTCTTTGTTTATATAAATTGATGATGGCTTCGGCCACATATTCCAAATGGGAGGCTGTATAAACTCGACGAGGAATGGCCAGGCGGACCATTTCTAGGCGAGGGAAAACTAATTTACCTTTTTGACTTATTTTTTTGGCAAACATAACCCCGCCGACTTCCACGGCTCTAATGCCTGACTCACGATAGAGAGCGATCGTCAGAGCCCAACCTGGATATTGGTCTCTTGGAATATGGGGTAAAAATTCATCGGCTAATAGATAAACAGCATGACCGCCAATGGGCTTAAATATAGGAATTCCGGCTTCCTCAAGAAGGTTAGCCAAATAACGAACCTGGTTAATTCGGTGTTCGAGATAGGCTAGGTCGAGGACTTCTTCTAACCCGCGAGCAATTACTTCAAGATCGCGGCCAGCCAGGCCTCCATATGTAGGGAAACCTTCGCTGATAATTAAGAGATGCTTTAATTTCTCGGCCAAAGCCTCATCATTTAAAGTTATAAAACCGCCTATATTAGCCAAACCATCCTTTTTAGCACTAACCAAAGCGCCATCAGCTAAAGAAAACATTTCTTGAGCAATTTCTAAGATTGATTTCTGATTATAACCTGGTTCTCTTTCTTTGATAAAAAAGGCATTTTCAGCGAACCGGCAGGCGTCAAAGAAAAAGGGAATCTGATAGCGATGACAGATGCGGCTTATTTCTCGGAGGTTAGCCATCGAAACAGGTTGACCACCGCCTGAATTGTTGGTAATCGTTATTAATACTAGGGGGACACGACCCTTCTTCTGACGAAGAAGCCTTTCGAGTTTACTGGGATCCATATTTCCTTTGAAAGGAATTTCGAGTTTTGGGTCATAAGCTTCGTTGATAACCAGATTTACTGGGTGCCCATGGCGAACCAAAACGTTGGCCATGGTGGTATCGAAATGAATGTTATTGGGAACATAATCACCCTTTTTTAGGAGGGCTTCAAAAAGGATTCTTTCAGCAGCTCTTCCCTGATGGGTGGGAATAACATGGCGATAGCCAAAGATTTTTTTTACTGAGGCTTCAAAGCGATAATAACTTCGAGCACCAGCATAAGATTCGTCTCCCTTCATCAAAGCGGCCCATTGATCTTGGCTCATAGCCCCTGTGCCTGAATCAGTAAGAAGGTCGATAGTAACCTTTTCTGCAGGAATAGCAAAAACGTTATAGCCGACTTCTCTTAAGATTTTTTCTCTTTCTCTTCTTGTGGTCTGGCTAATGGGCTCGATCATTTTTATCCGATAAGGTTCCATAGGTGATCTTTTATATTTCATTAATCCCCCCACAATATTCCTTACATAATTTATTGCTCTTTTTATTGTCTTTTTGTGACTTTTCGGTTAAACCATCCTTTCCAAAATTTGGATAAAAAACCCTTTTTTATTTTATTATTAATTTTTTTTTTAAAATGAAACCAATTGTCGAAAATATCGCATCCGTCTCTTTATTTCGTCGAAAGTCAAGTATTTTAATCTTTCAATTCCGAAATCCTCGATAACAAAAGAGGCCACAGCTGATCCAGCAACCAAGGCTTTTTTAATTACCCGCTGATTAAAACGTTTAGCTCGATCAAGATAACCAAGGAAGCCACCCGCAAAACTGTCGCCGGCTCCTGTGGGATCCACTACGTTTTCGCAAGGATGAGCTAATGTACCAAAAATAAAATCTCGACCAAAAACTAGGGCGCCATGCTCGCCTTTTTTAACCACCACAATAGATGGCCCAGCCTCAAGGACTAATTTAGCTGCTTTAACCAGATTGGTTTCTCTGGTCAACAGACGAATTTCCTCTTCATTGGCAAAAAAAATGTTTACTTTAGTTAAAGTTCTCCAAATTGATTCAGTTTTATTAATTACCCAAAACTGGATTGTATCCATGGCCACAAGACAAGGTTGTTTCATTTGTTGGAAAATAGTTTCATGCCAATCAGGATCAATGGTAGCTAAATAAAGGATAGAGGAACGTTGGTAGCTAGGTGGAAGGATTGGCTCGAAGCCAGCCATGACATTCAATTCTGTTCTTAAAGTTTCTCTTTGATTAGGATCATATCCATACTTGCCTTCCCAGAAAAACGTTTTCCCTGGCTTCACAGCGATGCCTTCAGTTTTAATTCCCTTTTTTTTGAAAAAATCAATAATTTCTTGGGGGAAGTCTTCTCCCACAACCCCAGATAGGCGGGGCCGGGTAAAGAAACTAGCAGCTAAAGCACAGTATGTTCCTGAGCCACCAATGATTTTTTCTCTTTTCTCGTAAGGAGTAATAATTGTGTCAAAGGCAATGGAACCGACAATGAGTAAGCTCATGGATTGACCCCTTCAGGCAGATAACGACCAATTATAAGGGCAAGTTTATTTTTGAGCTCTTCTGGAATCAAAGCCGCAGGAGTAACAATTGTGTTAGCCAAAGCTTGAGAGCAAGGACAACGGCCGCTTCTTTTGGGCGGCAGCAACGATAAAGATTTTTTAATCATGGCTTTTGCGTTGGCGATATTCAGCCTCAAATTTTCGAGAATGAGTTCCACAGAAACCGCCTCCTCTTCTTCATGCCAAACATCGTAATCAGTGACAAGATTGATGGTGACATAACAAATTTCCGCTTCTCGGGCAAGTTTCGCTTCAGTTGCTGCTGTCATTCCAATGACATCGCATCCCCAGAGACGATAAATTTGAGATTCGGCTTTCGTGGAAAAGGCTGGTCCTTCAATGCAGATATAGGAACCTCCTTTATGAACAGGCAAATTCAGTTCCTGGCCAGCCTGATAAAGATAATCTAAGAGTTCAGGACAGACTGGTTCGGCAAAGCTGATATGAGCTGCTATGCCGTCGCCAAAAAAGGTTGAGCGCCTTCTGGTTCGGTCAAAGAATTGATCCGAGAGAACGATATCCCTTGGTTTTATTTCTTCTTTTAAAGAGCCGCAGCTATTGACTGCGATTAGCCTAGATACCCCGAGAAGTTTAAAGCCATAAATGTTGGCTCGATAATTTATGTCTGAAGGAAGATAGCGATGGCCTCGGCCATGTCGGCTAAGAAAGGCCACTCTTTTTCCTTCGAGGGTGCCAAGGAAATAAGCATCGGAAGGATCGCCAAAAGGTGTTGTTAGTTTAACTTCTTCAAGGTCAGTTATTCCTTCCATTTCATAAAGCCCAGTGCCGCCCAGAAGGCCAATTTCAGCCTTGCCCAAGGGTTCTTTTGGCCAGTCCATTTTATCTCCTCTCCTGGATAAAGTAACGGAAATCTATATTATTTAAAGCTATTTATGTCAAGAATAATCATCTTAAAAAACTCTTAAAAAATGAAAAACCCCTAGCCTTAAGTTAATTTCATGAAGGGAAATTGAAAACTTTGGCCGCTTATTTTTTTCACTTAGGCTTTGAGTAGATGGAGTTTACAAGATGTTATTCATTTGACCTTAAAAAGAGCCTTATGCTATAAGGGTAAGCTCAATGGAGGTTGAAATGAAGGTAAAGAGATGGCCAGCTTTGTTTTTTAGCAGCCTTTCTATTATTTTTTTCGGACTTTTGATTTCTAATGGTCAGACCGAAAAAGAATTATGTCATCCTCAAGAGAAACATTTAATAAATGTAAAGCAATTAACTTTTGGTGGCGAAAATGCCGAAGCCTATTTTTCTTTTGATGAAAAAAAACTGATTTTCCAGTCAACGAGAGAACCCTTTAAGTGCGATCAGATTTTCATCATGAACATAGATGGGACGGAGGTAAGGCTTGTTAGCACTGGCAAGGGAAGAACTACCTGCTCCTATTTCCTCCCGGGCGATAATGAAATAATTTATTCTTCCACTCATCATCTGAGTAACGAGTGTCCAGCACCGCCTGACTTTAAACAAGGTTATGTTTGGGGCCTTTTTGATTATGATGTTTTTAGGGCTAAAGTTGATGGGAGTAATTTGAGAAACATTACTAACTCCCCTGGTTATGATGCTGAAGCCACAGTTTCTCCTCTTGGTGATAGCATCGTCTTTACATCAATGCGCGACGGCGATTTAGAAATTTATACTATGGATCTTGATGGAAAAAATGTTAAAAGACTAACCTTTGAAAGGGGCTATGATGGCGGGGCTTTCTTTTCTTTTGATGGTAAGAAAATTTGCTATCGGGCCTGGCATCCTCAGACTCCTAGTGAAATTTCTCAATATAATCATATGCTTGAAGTTAGAGCTTTAAGAACAATGCCTCTGCAGATTTGGATTATGGATGCTGATGGTCGGAACAAAAAGCAGATAACAAATAATAAAGCAGCTAATTTAGCTCCTTTCTTCCATCCAGATGGTCGAAGAATAATTTTTACCTCTAATATGGAAAATCCAAAGGAATGGGATTTGTATATGGTTGAAATTGACACTGGGAAGATAGAGAGAGTTACTTATTATGAAGGCTTTGATTCTTTTCCTATGTTCACTAGAGATGGAAAAAAGCTTGTCTGGGCTTCAAATCGAGGTGGAAAAATTAAAGGTGAGACAAATATCTTTATCGCCGATTGGATAGATTGATTAGAATATTGATGGATGAAGAAGATTGTGCCATTTGGGATTGATTATTTTATTATGGATTTAAAAAGCTAAAAAAAGAATGATGATTTTCTTTATTTTCTAGGGTCACCGAATCCGGTAAAACCACATTAAAGGTAACCAAAGCTGATGGCCATAGGGGATTCTCTTATGATTAACCAAAATTTCAGTTCCTTCCCAATCATGGACTAAATTAAAAAGATCAAAAAGATCATCAACATCTTCAGGAGTAAAAGTTACGGAATGGCGAATCCATTCGCCTTCTCCTTCAGCCCTATAACTGGGATGACGCTGAGCCAAATCAACCGCCTTTTCATAAGTCGGTGAGGGTTTAAAACCGAAAACAATAGTTATTTTAAATGATTTAGCTTTGGTCCTTGGATAAAGAATATCGGCTAACTTTTCTTCCTGAGCCTGATCTTCAGCCATATCTATCACCTCTTTCCTTAAAAGGGAATTTTAATCGAAAAAATTGATTAAAACAAGACTGCTTTATGATATATTTTCCTCCTAAGGCAAAAAGGGACTAAATTTGTTTTTTGCCTTACAGGAAGCTCGACTTCCGAAGCTTGGTCTCCTAGCTTACCTCTAACGCTGTTCCAACTAGAAATCAAGGTTACATGAGGCGATCCAAAATTGAGTTGGTTGAACTAGGAGCTAGGCAAACAGCCAACAAAAATTACTCTTGGAAACGATGAGGAACAAATTTTTAATTAAAGAATAAGCATGCAATCACCATAGCTGAAAAATCGATATTTTTGATTAACTGCCTCTTGATAAGCCTTAAGAATAAATTCTTTACCCGCAAAAGCAGCTACTAACATCAGTAAAGTTGAGCGTGGCAAATGAAAATTGGTCAGCAACCGATCAACAATTTTAAATTGATATCCTGGATAAATGAAGAGATTAGTTATTCTTCGTCCGGGCCTAAGCAGAACCTTACCTTCTTGAAATTCAGCTGCACTTTCTAGCGTACGAACTACTGTGGTCCCGACTGCGACTATAGCTCGGCCTTCTTTTTTACCCTCATTGATAAGGCTGGCAGTCCTGGGGCTTATTTCGTACCATTCTTCGAGCATTTGATGGTCTTCGACCCTTTCCACTCGCACCGGCTGGAAGGTAGCCAACCCCACGTGAAGAGTTACTCGGGTTGTAGTAATTCCTTTTTCTTTAAGTTTTTTCAAGATACGAGGGGTAAAATGAAGACCGGCGGTTGGAGCAGCGATCGAGCCTTCCTTGCGGGCAAAAATAGTCTGATATCTAGTGAGATCAATCTTCCTTAAAGCTTCATTGGCTTTTTGGCGCTTAATATAAGGAGGAAGGGGAGGATAGCCCACTTTATAAAGCCAACTGAGAAGGCGATTGGTGGGAAATTCAAGGATACGCTGACCTTCTGGCCCTTTTTCTGCAACTGTCGCTTCCATTCCAAGAGGAAAAATAATTTTGGCCCCAGGAATGACTTTGCGGGCTGGTCGGCACAAAACCGCCCATTTCCTGGGAGCAATCTGGCGGATAAAGAGAAAATCGACCTCGCGGTCCTGACATTTTCCCCAAACCCTAGCTGGAATGACCTTAGAATCATTAAAGACAACAATATCCCCAGGAGAAAGGAAATTAGGTAATTCTCGGAAATGACTATGGATTATTTCTCCAGTCTGGCGATAAAGTACCATCATCCGACTGGCATCTCTTTCCGCCAGCGGCTGCTGAGCTATTAGTTCCGGAGGCAAATCATAATCAAATTCTGAGACAAACATTTCTTCTTTCAAATTATTTTCCTTAAATTAATTTTACGCTATTTTGAAAGCTAATGCATAGGTTTGATCTAAATAATATCTGTTTTTCCTTCGGCTAAATAAGAGGCTATGTGAAGAAATTTAATCAAAAAGTTTAGGTTGTGAGGTATTGCCTTTTTTCGTTTTTAAATAACCAAGATGTTCTAAGGCTCTTGGCGTTACCCGACGTCCTCGCAGCGTTCGCTCCAAAAAACCGATGCGCATGAGGAAAGGTTCATAGATTGATTCAATGGTTTCCTTTTCTTCATCTATGGCCGCTGCAAGGGTAGCAATACCCACAGGGCCGCCCCTAAAATTTTCAATAATGGTCTGAAGGATTTTCCGATCAACTTCATCAAGTCCCATGGAATCAACTTCCATCATCTCCAAAGCTTCGTGGGCTTCCTTGCGAGTGATTATGCCATCGGCTTTAACATCAGCGTAATCGCGAACCCGACGGAGGAGACGATTGGCGACTCGAGGTGTTCCTCGGGAGCGTTGGGCAATTTCCTTGGCGGCTTCCTCCTCAATTTGAACCCTGAGTAGAGAAGCTGACCGCTTAATTATTTTTTCGAGGTCTTCCTCTCGGTAATAATCAAGCCGGTGAATTATCCCGAATCTTCCTCTAAGGGGAGGAGTAATGCGGCCAGCCCGAGTGGTCGCTCCTATCAAGGTAAATTTTTTTAATTGTAATTTATGGCTTCGGGCGGCCGGCCCCTGGCCAATAATAATATCTAAGGTATAGTCTTCCATGGCTGAATAAAGGAGTTCCTCTACTTGAGGATGAAGACGGTGAATTTCATCGATAAAAAGGATTTCCTTACGTTGCAAATTAGTTAAGATAGCCGAAAGATCTCCAGGTCGTTCAATGATGGGGCCAGAAGTGGGCTTGATAGGGACTCCCATTTCGCGAGCTATAAGAAGAGCTAAGGAGGTTTTGCCCAATCCAGGTGGTCCGTAAAGGAGAACATGGTCTAAAGGCTCATCACGACGCTTGGCCGCCTCGATAAAGATTCGCAAATTTTCCTTCACATTATCTTGGCCAATAAATTCGTCGAAGGTCCGGGGTCTTAGGCTTTCTTCAAAGAGCAAATCCTCTTTAGTTTTTATAGGAGAAAGAATGGTGGTCATTTCTTGCTTCAAATTTTAGCCAGCCGGCGGAGGCATTCTCTAAGAAGTTTTTCAAATCCAACTTCTGGAGTCAAGCTTTTAATGACTTCATCTATAAGACCTTCAATTTCGCGGCGGCGAAAACCAAGATTGACTAAGGCCGAAATTAGATCATCTTTTTCTTTAGCGGCCCGTCCAACTAGTAATTTTTCTTTCTTTTCAATTTTTTCTTGCAGTTCCATAGCGATTCGGAGGGCTGTTTTCTTGCCGATCCCCGGAATACGAGCTAAGCGGGCCACATTGCTTTCTTGAATGGCCTGTCTTAACTCTTCAGGCTCCATTCCCGAGAGAACATTCAAGGCTAATTTTGGCCCAATTCCTGAAATTGATATTAGTTTAAGGAAGAGCTCTCTTTCCTCGAAGGTGGAAAAGCCATAGAGAGCTAGGGTACTATCACTAAGGTGGGTATAGATGTAGAGTTCAACAAGTTCATTTTCTTCGCCAAGCTTAAAGTAAGTGGAAAGAGGTATATGGGCACAATAGCCAACGCCATCAACATCAATCACAATTTGTTGTGGGCTCTTCTGAATAAGACGGCCCTTAAGATAAGCAATCATAGGCGGCTTTTCTCCAAATTTAACTTTGACCTACGATGACTTAGATGACAGAAGGCTGCAGCTAGAGCATCAGCTGCGTCCGGTTCTAAGTCAATTTCCTGTAGATGAAGCAAAGCTTTGACCATGGCCATAACTTGTGATTTTTCGGCTTGGCCATAACCAGTTACAGCTTTTTTAATTTCTCGAGGCGAGTACTCAAAAAGAGAACAGCCATGAGAGGCGACTGCGACCAGAATAGCCCCCCGAACTTGTCCCAAAGTAATAGCTGTTTTTATATTTCGAGCATAAAAGGGATTTTCGATGGCTACTTCTTCAGGAGTATATTGACGAAGGATTTCTTCAATGTCCAAGCGGATTTTGTTTAATTTCACAGAGAGGGAGCGGCCTGTCTTCACTTTTATGACACCTTGAGTGACAACCGAGAGGCAATTTTCGGTTTCTTCGAGGAGACCATATCCCGTAGTCAAACTACCAGGGTCTATCCCGAGTACCCGCATCGAAGCAGCTTAATTAGAAGAATATTTCGAAATTTCGTCCTCGGAAATATCAAAGTTAGCCCAGACATGCTGAACATCATCATGATCTTCCAATTCTTCCATAAGTCTTAGAAGTTGTTGGGCCTCTTTACCTTCAACTTTAACATAGGTTTGAGGGATATAACCTATATTAGAGGTAGCAACTTCAATTTTATGTTCTTTGAGGGCCTCTAGAACTGCTTCATAATTTTCTGGCGGCGTTATTATTTCCCAATTCGAGCCATCATCTCTTAGATCGACATCCTCAGCTCCGCTATTTATAAGTATCTCAAGTAGATTTTCCTCTGAAGCTTTACTTTTTTCGACAACTATATATCCCCTTCTTTTAAACATCCAGGCCACACAACCGGATTCACCTATTCGGCCACCATTTCGGGAAAAAATGTGCCGTAGCTCGGCCACTGTCCGATTCTTATTATCGGACATAGCCTCAACAAAAATGGCTACACCTCCAGGACCATAGCCTTCATAATTAACTTCCTCATAAGCACTTCCTTCGAGTTGCCCTGTGCCTTTCATGATTGCTCTCTTTATATTATCGGAGGGCATATTAACCGCCTTAGCCTCAGCAATAGCTTTCCTTAAGCGCGGGTTTTTATCGGGATCAGGCCCTCCAAGACGGGCCGCAACACTTATTTCCCTAATAATTTTGGTGAAAATTTTACCTTTTTTGGCGTCTTGAGCTGCCTTTTTATGTTTAATTGAATGCCATTTAGAATGTCCAGACATTTCAACTCCTTACGGGGGGAATTACTAAGAAATTTTATCATAACATTTTTCCCTTTGTAAATATTTCAAATTATTTCTGTTTAGGGTAAATAGGTCTTTATTTATTAGCCAAATCTTAAGAAACCAATTAGCCATCTTCTAGATCCGATATAGACAAAAAACGGGTAAGCTAGGAAATCGAAAACTTTCGGCAAGTTGGATTCCTTTGGTAAAGATAAACCAGAAAGAATAAAAAAACGACGAATTATTTCGACTAAGTCGATAAATATAGTAAAATATTTTATAATTAGTTATGGGCTTCTATGGCTAATTAAAGGAGAGATTGATGACGCTTAGACTGAGCCAAGCCATCAATAAAATTAAAGAACATGGATATGAAGTTGAACCCAATCAAATTGAGTTAATTATTGAGGGAATATCTTGCGCTGCCTGTGTCGCTCGAATCGAAACTGAATTAAGAAAAAGAGAAGGATTGATTGATATTTCGATTAATTTAGCTACCAAAAAAGCCAAAGTTACCTTTATTGAAGATTTAATCAAACCCAAAGAAATTCAGGAAATAATTAATCGCTTGGGTTATAAAGCCACATTTCTCCAAAATAAAGAAAAAAGCATTTATTTGTCAGAAATAATTGCGAAAAACGAATATCAACAGCTGCGTTATCATTTCTTAGGGGCAATTATTTTGGCCATTGTTATTTTCATGGCAAGCATGCCTCACTGGTTTCCTTTCGTTCCATCTTGGCTTCAGTCTCCTTTCGTTATTTGGTTTTTAGCTACGCCTGTTCAGTTTTATTTTGGCTGGCCTTTTCTAACTAGCGCTGGGAAAGCTTTGCGTCATGGCCAAGCCAATATGAACACTTTGGTTTCTATAGGCACTTTGGCCGCTTACATTTACAGTGTTTTAGCCACCTTATTTCCTAGCTTTTTCCATAAAGCCAGTTTAAAACCGCAACTCTATTTTGATACTTCGGCCTTTATCATTGCTCTTATCCTTTTTGGGCGGATGTTAGAAAGTCAAGCGAGAAGCCAAACTTCAAAGGCAATTCAG
>JAOAFQ010000015.1 GCA_026416195.1 Candidatus Aminicenantota bacterium
AGATGTGTATAAGAGACAGACATTAGGTCGACCGATAAAAGCCACCTTCCCTCTTTTCATAAGATTTAATTTTCCTTGACAAGGCTAAAAGCTTTAGACCTTATTTTTTTCTTTTTTGATTTTGATCCGAATAACCTTCTTTTGATCAGCTTCGAGTACCTCCACCCGAAGATTCTTTAAATAAAATACTTCCCCTTTATAAGGTAAGCGACCAAGATGATGACTGACAAGCCCACCGACCGTCAAATATTCCTCATTAGTCAGATCTTCCGATAATAATGGTTCTAGCTCCTCAACTTTAGTTTCACCAGAAACAATATATTCATCATTAGAAACAGAAATAATTTTTTCTTCTTCGGTATCATATTCATCACGGATTTCGCCGACAATTTCTTCGACAATGTCTTTCATGGTAACAAGACCAGCAATGCCACCATGTTCATCGACGACTACAGCCATTTTTTGTTTCCTTTTCTGAAATTCTTTTAATAACTCTTTTACTCTCATCGATTCAGGGACAAAATAGACAGGCCGCATAATTTTTTCTACGGGCGTTCTTTTAGCTTCCTCATCAGAATAAATTAAAAGATCTTTAACAATGGCAAGGCCTTCGATATTATCGATTCGCTCCCGATAGACAGGAATACGGGAATATTTTTCTTGGCTAATGAGTTCTTTCAATTCGGCCAGCGAAGCATCTTTTCTTATACAGATCATATCTACTCTAGGGGTCATAATTTCTCTAACCAAAGTGTCGCCAAATTCCACTACGCTACGAAGAAGCGGCCCTTCTTCTTTTTCGATTATACCTTCTTCCCGGGCTTCATCAATAAACGTTTCTATTTCCTCTTCGGTAGCTTCTCTACCTGGGGCTAAGCTTTCTTCTTTTCTGAGAAATGAAACGGCTGGTCGCCCCAGAAAACTTAGCATGTCAGCTACAGGAATTAAAAGAAGAAAAATGGCTTTTCGATTTAAACTATAAAGAAGACGGGGAAGGAATTCGAAGCCAAAAACTACCAAAGCTAGGGAGGAAAACAAGGCCCAAATGGTCCAAAGATGGAGTCGGGGGAAATAATAAAAGAGGCTGAGAAGGAAAGCAGCCAAAAAGATTGTTCTCCAAACCTCGACAGCAATTCTTAGCTCTTCTTTCCCATCAAGAATTTTTTCTCGAACTTTTTTATTTCGATCCTCAAGTAGACGACTTAGAGAAATTCGGGAAGAAGTGGCTAAAGCCGTGGAAAAAAGGGAAAGACAAAAAGTAACTAGGAAAAGAACTAAAACCAGAATTATTTTAAAGAGTAAATTAGCCATGGTGGCTACTTTAGTCTAAGGTAGGCTTTAATCTTCATGGCCTCTTTTTCCATTTCCGAGCCGTGATTGTAACCAAGAAGATGAAGAAAACCATGAATAATCAATCTATCTAGTTCTTTCTCAAGTTCGCTTTCTTTACGGCCACATTGAAAATAAGCCTGGGGAACAGAAATAATTATGTCGCCCAAATAATATTGACCGTCAATCCCTTTTTCAGCCATAGGAAAACTCAAAACATCAGTTGGCATATCTTTCTTTCGAAATTGCCGATTCAATCGCTTGATACTGGAATTGCCTGTAAAAACCAGGCTAACTTCAGCTTTCGGTAGAGAATAAAAAGAAAGAAGTTTCGAAACGAGATGACGGAAATGTTTTTCTCTTATTTTATGCTTTCTTTGCCGATTGATGATTTGAACCATAGTTAGCTCTTTTTCGCCTTTCTTTTTGTTTTTTTATTCCTTCAAAATCAAAAGAAGGATATTTGAGCCGAGGATGATAGATAGTATCAAGGGTTTCCAAAAAGGAGTTAGCTATCTGGTGAAGATCTTTAAGAGTAAGATCGCATTCATCAAGCTGACCATCTTCTATATAGCTTTCTAGAATTTCATTAATCATTCTTTTTAATGTCTCCCGATCATGGGAAGTGAGACTTCGAGAAGCTGCTTCGACTGAATCAGCGAGCAAGATGAGCGCTGCTTCTTTGTTTTGGGGAGGTGGTCCAGGATAGCGGTAAGTTTCCTCCCCAACCCGATGGAGCTCAGGATCGTATTTTTCCTTGGCTTTTTCGTAAAAATAGCGAACCAGAGAACTGCCATGGTGCTGAGCAATTAATTCTTTTATTTTTTCAGGCAAACGAAGTTTGCGAGCCAAATCCACTCCATCCTTAACATGATTAATAATTACCAGAGCACTGAGCTGGGGATTGAGATCCTCATGAGCGCTGGGATTGCGGGACACATTTTCTATAAAATATTCGGGCCGTTTAATTTTGCCGATATCATGATAAAGGGCCCCAGCTTTAACTAACAAAGGATCGACTTTTATGGCTTCGGCTGCCTTTTCAGCTAAAGTCGAAACAATCAAAGAGTGATGGTAAGAGCCTGGAGCTTCAAGGGCCATTTGCCGAAAAATGGGCAGATCTGAGTTAGTTAGTTCAATTAGCCTGGCTTTTGTTAAAATTTGGAATACCTTTTCAAATAGAGGCAAAAGAAGGAAAGCCAAGGTACCACTAAGCCAACCACCAATAATGGCCATAATGACTAATCCAAGCGGTTCAAGGCTTAAACCTGAGGGGGCCCTAATCAGATAAATAATTATTGATAAGAAAATATTGATGGGGACAACAATTAAGAAGCCGGCTCTTAAAGTTGAGGCTCGATTATGGGTACCATAAAATTTAACGCCATAAATAGCGGCTAGACTAGCAATAAAGACATAAAGCATCAGATAAAAATCAGCCTGGAGAAGAAATCCAGCCAATAAACTGTTCAAGATGGCCAAGACAAGGGCTAAGTGGCTTCCGGTTAAGAAAGTAAGAATTAGAGGGCCTAATTGGTTAGGAAAGGCAAAGCTGTAAGAGCTAACTTCAGTCAAAAAAGGCTGGCGAGCGTTTTCGCTGAAAATCGTCGCTAAAGAAAGGGCTAATTTATTGAGAAAAAGACTAAGAATTAAAAGGGTGCCGATAAGCAGGAAACGATTTAAAGCCAGATCAAACGGAAAAAGACTTTTTAAATAGAACCAAACTGAGATGAGGAGAAGGCCAAAAAGGAAAAAATGGGCTATGAAATTTTTCCCCCAACCAGAACGAAGTTCAAGGTTTTGGTTAATTAGAGTGATAAGCTTTACCGTTTCAGTTGTTGCTTCGTCACCTTTACGAATAATAACTTTACCTTTTTTAATTCGATAATAGACAGTTTCGACGCGAGCTTTGGCTTCTTCTTTTCGCTTATCGGTTTCAACCCGATTAAAGCTGAGGTTAGGTGAAATTAAGAGACTTCCCAAATCAGCGAGGAGCTGGCGTTGACGAAGGGGTAAGGAAAGCTTTTGGATCTCCTGAACTAGTAAGTTACGAGCTTCCTTCAAATCCAAAACGTCCTGAACTCGAACAAGCCTTTCTGGCTTAATTTCCTCACTAATAATGAATCCTTTTTCGTTTTCTCCTCTTAAAAAAAGGGCTTTAGAGCGAAGAATGCCTCGTTCAAAAACTCGACGGAGTGAATCACTTAAAGAAATTTCCATTTCGGGTGGAAAGCCAGTTTTTCGCCAGAGTTCTAGTTCTTTCTCATCGAGCTCAATCCCAGTTTTTTGAACTAAAATCGAGGCAAATTCCTTGACAGAAAGGGCTGTTTGAGGAGGGGTTTTGGACCAATCGCGGCCTAGAGAAAAAAACATTCTTAATTTATCTTCAGTATTTAAAAAAGTATTTAAATCGAGAGTATAAACAGGCAGAACAGATTTTTCAGCTTCTTCTCGTCTTTTTTGGGTGGTTTCCGAATCTTCCACCGTTAAATCGATGGGAGAAATGATGTCAGCCTGGGCAATATCCCCGGGCTTTAATAAAGGTAACCTTCGGGAAGGTGTGTAAGAAAGGAAATAGGCAATAATTAAAACAAAAATAAAAAGAAAAATAAAAGGTTGTCGCCAAAGAGAGAAGATAAGCTGCTTTGTAAATTTTGCTTTTCTTAATATTTCGTGGTTGGAAGTGGTCTTGTCTGAAAGAGAAGGTATATGTTTTTTAAAGAGTTTAAGACGCCTGATTGAAATAAGACTCATCGAAATTATTCTTTGTTGTTCTTGGTCTCAGCCTGTTGATAGGCGAGAATAATTTTTTGAACTAAGGGGTGGCGGACAACATCCTTTTCAGTAAAGTAGATGAAGGCAATTTCTTTGATGGAAGAGAGAATTTTGATAGCTTGAAGGACGCCAGATTTCTCAGGCTGAGGAAGATCAATTTGAGTTATATCAGCTGTCACCACGACTTTAGAATCAAAACCTGATCTCGTCAAGAGCATTTTCATCTGTTCTCTGGTAGTATTTTGAGCCTCGTCCAAAATGATAAAAGCACTATTGAGGGTTCGGCCTCTCATATAAGCCAGAGGGGCAATTTCAATTATTCCCTTTTCAATTAAGCGGTTAGCTTGGTCAGCGTGAACTAAATCAAAGAGAGCGTCATAAAGAGGTCTTAAATAAGGATTGATTTTCTGATACATATCCCCAGGAAGAAAGCCAAGTTTTTCGCCGGCCTCAACCGCTGGTCGAGTCAGAATAATCCGCTGGACAAGTTTATCTTGGAGATAGCTGAGGGCCATAGCCATAGCTAAATATGTCTTGCCAGTTCCTGCTGGACCAATCCCAAAAACCAAATCATAATTTTTAATGGCCTGAAGATAAGCCTGTTGATTAAGACTCTTTGGGGTTACTGTTTTTCTAGAGAAATTTAACGTTTCAGGTGGAAAATAATTTTCCAGACTGTCGCTCTGGTTACCTTCGAGAAGATCCAGAGCAATATGGAAATCTTCTTCTCTCAAGCGGAATCCTTTTTCCTCAAGCTCACCCATTTTATCAAAATAAAAACGGGCAAAAGCCACCCTTTTAGGGTCCCCCTTGATAATCAAATCATGGCCCCTGATAGATAGACTAACTCCCAGCCTATCTTCAAGCTTCCTCAGATTCCTATCGAGAACCCCAGCTAGGCGGGTTTTAGCCACAAAAGGATGGGAAATTTTTTCCATTTCAGCTCGAAGGACTTAACCTCCTTCTCATTGAACCGGCAAACCTATTAGCCTCGGCTCAAATCAAACCTACAGCCATATAAAATTAAATCATCATTGAAATATAAAGTCAAGCAAACTTAGGCAGCACTCACTAGAGAGAGGGGATTATTCAATTGAAAAAAGAAACTTAGGTAGCTAGCTTGAAAAAAATGGTCAGGTAAGATATATATGGCTGTTAATTTTAAGGCCACTTCGACCTAAAGGAGTTGGTTGATGGAGAAGGAATTCATGACAATTTCTATTCCGACCTCACTTTACAAAAAAATTGAAGAAAAAATAAAGGGAACGGAATTTAGTTCTGTTTCTTCCTATGTGACTAAAGTTTTAAGGGAAAAATTATCCCAGGAAGAGAATTCAACCGAAGTGTTTAGCCCTGAAGAAGAGGAAAAAATAAAAGAAAGACTTAAAGCTCTTGGTTATATCGATTAAGCTTCCCCTTTTTTAAGACAGCTTAAAGGAGAAAGCGATGATTCCACCTCATGGCGGTCGGCTAGTTGAAAGAATTTTAAATCAGGAGAGGAAAAAAGAAGTTTTAGACAAATTAGCCTATTTTCCTTCCTTAACCCTAGACGAAGAGCTGCTCTCAGACGCTGAAAATTTGGCCACAGGGGTCTATAGCCCCCTTGAAGGCTTTTTAGGTGAAAAGGATTTCCATTTTGTTCTCGAGCACATGCGATTAAGCAATGATCTTCCTTGGACAATTCCCATTGTCTTAGATGTGGCCGAAGATGAGGCTTCGCAGCTTAAAGAAGGAGACGAAATTATTCTTAAAAGCGAAGCGGGACAGCCTGTGGCTCTTCTTCATTTAAGGGAAAAGTTTCGTTATGATAAGGAAAAGCTAGCCCAAAAAGTTTTCTTAACTACTGATCCTCGTCACCCCGGGGTGGCAAGGGTAATAAATATGGGACCGATTCTTTTGGCTGGTCCAGTCGATCTCATTTCCCCGAGACCGACTCCCTTTGACCACTATAAACTTAGTCCTAAGGAAACACGATTTCTTTTTCGACAGAAGGGCTGGCGGACAGTTGTTGGTTTTCAAACCCGGAATACGCCTCATATTGGCCATGAATATGTCCAGAAAACGGCTTTAACCTTCGTCGATGGCATTTTTATCAATCCCGTCATTGGTCGGAAAAAGAAAGGCGATTTCCGTGATGAAGTTATTTTGGCGGCCTATGAAGAACTTATCCGACATTATTATTTAAAAGAAAGAGCAGTTATGGCCATTCTTCAGATGGAAATGCGTTACGCTGGTCCAAGAGAAGCGATTCATCATGCCATTATCAGGAAAAATTTTGGCTGCACCCATATTATTATCGGCCGAGATCATGCTGGCGTTGGCCATTATTATCCTCCCTATGCGGCCCAAGATATTTTTAATGAATTTCCTGATTTAGGAATTATTCCTCTTTTTTTTAAAACTTTTTATTTTTGCCGTCGCTGTCAAGCCGTGGTTAATGAGAAAACTTGTCCTCACCCCCAAGAGGATCACCTTGATTTTAGTGGAACGAAGATTAGAGAAATGCTACTTAAAGGGGAAACTCCTCCAGTTGAGCTTATCCGACCAGAAGTAGCTCGGGTAATTATGTCTTTTGAAAACCCCTTTAATGATTGATATAAAAGGGGCTTTATTCAGAAATGACGGCGTTATTTTTAAGAGAGGGCAACGATGAAACATAAAGTTCTGGTTTGTGGCCTGGATTCAGCTCCCGCTGAAATTGTTTTCGAAAAGAAAGAGCTTTTCCCCAATCTGGCCAAACTAATTGATAACGGTTTTTATGGAGAAATGCGGAGTTGTGATCCACCTATCACAATTCCTGCCTGGATGGTTATGGTGACAGGTCAGGATCCAGGTAAGCTTGGTCTTTATGGTTTTAGACATCGTAGAGGTTATTCCTATAATGAAATGTGGATAGCGACTTATCAATCAATTCGGGAAAAAACTCTTTGGGACTATGTAGGTGAGGCGGGAGGGCAAAGCTGTGTTATTTCAGTGCCACCCACCTATCCACCTCGGCCTCTTCAAGGCCATTTAATTTCCTGCTTTATTACCCCAGATGCTAGTAAGGAATATACCTATCCTTCCTCGTTAAAGGAAGAAATTCAGAGTCTTTTTTCTGATTACATTTTTGACGTAGAATTTCGAACGGATGATAAGGAGGCTCTGCTTGAAGGCATTTATCGAATGACCAAGCGAAGATTTGAAGTAATCAAGTATCTTCTTACTCACAAACCTTGGAATTTCTTTATGTTTGTGGAAATTGGAGTTGATCGAATTCAGCATGGTTTCTGGAAATATATGGATCAGGCTCATCATCTTTATGAACCAGGTAATCCCTATGAATCAGTAATTATCGATTATTATCGTTATTTAGATAAGGAAATTGGCCAATTAATTGACTTAACTGATAAGGAGACAGCTATTTTAGTCGTTTCTGACCATGGAGCCAAGAGAATGAAAGGTGCCTTTTGTATCAATGAATGGTTGATTGATCAAGGTTTACTTTGCGTCAAAAAGAGGCCTGAAAAGCCCACAAGCCCTGAAAAGCTAGAAATTGACTGGAGTCATACCAAAGCTTGGGCCTGGGGTGGCTATTATGCCCGAGTTTTTTTAAATGTGGAGGGACGAGAGCCTCAAGGAATAATTCCGGCCCAAGATTATGAAAAAGAAAGGGAAGAATTGATCGAGAAGCTTTCATCCATCCGAGGACCTAAGGGTGAAAAATGGGCCACCAAAGTAATTGTACCTCCAGATCATTTTCCCATCGTCAATGGCGAATATCCAGATTTGATGGTTTATTTTGATGACCTTTTCTGGCGATCAGCCGGAACTGTTGGTTATGAAAACCATTACCTCCTTGAAAATGACACCGGACCTGATGATGCGGTTCACGCTCAAGAAGGAATTTATATTTTTTATGATCCCTTGAACCCAAAACGAGAGAAGAGAAAAATAGATATTCTTGATGTTGCGCCAACAATTCTTTCTTATTTGGAGATTCCAGTACCTGCTGAAATGAGAGGACAATCTTTGATTAGTTGAATGATTTTAAAGATGGCTGACCAAATTTTAATTTTTATAAATTGATTTATTTCTTTGAATGTCTTTAATATTATTAAAAATCGAAGGAGAGAAAGTTATCATTAGAGCTAATAAATTAATGAAGGGAAAAGCCCAGATGGATTAAGCGAAAAGGAGACGTAATCTAGCACAGGTTAGGGAGGTTTAATCAATGTCTGAGTTTAGAACCAATGAGCCTCGGGGAGTGACAGTCTGGTTTACTGGACTTCCTTGTTCAGGCAAGACAGCGGTCGCTGATAGGGTGGCGGAAATTCTTAAAAATTGGGGATATAAGGTGGAAAGGTTGGACGGTGATATTGTCCGTCAGAGCTTAACCCGTGACCTTGGTTATTCTCGGGAGGACCGAAATGAAAATATTCGCCGAGTTACCTTTGTGGCCAAACTGTTAACGAGAAATGGCGTTATTGTCTTGACCTCTTTTATTTCGCCCTATCGAGAAATAAGGGCTTATGCTCGGCAAGAAATTGGTGACTTTATTGAAGTTTATACTAAATGTCCCTTAGAAGTCTGTATTCAGCGAGATGTCAAAGGAATGTATCAAAAAGCCCTAAGGGGCGAAATCAAAGAATTTACTGGGATTTCCGATCCTTATGAAGAACCCTTAAATCCAGAGATTATTCTTGAAACAGATAAGGAAACCTTAGAGGAAAGTGTGAGTAAAGTATTAGCTAAATTAGAGCAATTGGGGTATATCAAGCTGAGGGAATGATGGCCCTTTTTTTAGTTACCGGGGGGGCAGGCTTTATTGGCTCCCATTTAGTGGAAAAACTGATTTCATTAGGAGAGAAGGTTAGGGTTTTGGATAATTTCCTTACAGGGAAAAGAGAAAATCTTGCTCCCTATCTAGGAAAAATTGATTTGATTGAGGGCGATATTCGGGACCTTGAGGTTTGTCGTCGAGCCTGTGAGGGAGTTAATTATGTTTTCCATCAAGCCGCCCTGCCTTCAGTTGCCCGGTCAGTAGAGGACCCTAAGACCACCAGTGAGATTAACATTGAAGGAACCCTCAATTTGCTTCTTAGTGCTCAAAAATGTGGGGTGAAGCGTTTTGTTTTTGCCTCTTCCTCTTCAGTTTATGGAGATGATGAATCTCTGCCTAAAAGAGAAGGGTTAGAAGGACGACCTCTTTCTCCCTATGCTTTGAGCAAGAGAACCGGCGAGGAGTATTGCCGTCTTTTTTACCAACTTTATGGACTAAGTACAGTTTGTCTGCGTTATTTCAATGTTTTCGGCCCTAGGCAAGATCCCCTTTCGCCTTATGCGGCCGTTATTCCCAATTTTATTTTTCGTCTACTTCAGGGAAAGGAACCAATAATTTTTGGCGATGGCGAGCAATCCCGAGATTTTACCTATGTGGCTAATGTGGTTGAAGCTAACCTCCTAACAATCAAGGCAGATGATCGAATTTCAGGCGAAGTGTTTAATATTGCCTGTGGACAACAGATTTCTGTCAATACTTTGGTCACAGAGCTCAATCGACTTCTTGGGACTCAAATTAAATCGATTCATGCTGAGCCCCGCCCCGGCGATATCCGTCATTCCTTAGCCGACATTTCAAAGGCTCGAAGAATCCTAGGTTTTGAACCCCGTTACTCCTTTGAGGCAGGATTAGCCCACACATTAAATTGGTTTAAAAAGAGAATGGGCCATGAAACCCAAAATAAAGTATTTTATTGAAAGAATTAAAAGAAGAGAAGTAAAAGTTGGCGTTATTGGAATGGGTTATGTTGGTCTTCCATTGGTTAAAATTTTTCTTCAAAAGGGCTTTGAAGTTAAGGGTTTTGATATTGATGAGCGTAAAGTTGTTTGTCTTAATCAAGGAAAAAGCTATATTCTTCATGTTAGCGGTGAAGACCTTAAGCCTTATCTGAATCAAGGAAAATTTCGAGCTACGGCTGATTTTTCTGAGCTAGCCCAGGTCGAGGCTATTCTGATTTGTGTGCCTACGCCTCTTGACGCCCATCGCAATCCTGATCTTTCCTTTGTCATCAAGACAACAGAAACTATTGCTCAATATTTAGGGCCAGGTCAATTAATTGTGCTCGAAAGTACCACCTACCCGGGGACAACTGATGAGGTTATGTTACCTATTTTAGAAAAAAAAGGGCTTAAAGTTGGTCAAGATTTTTATTTAGCCTATTCGCCAGAAAGAGAAAACCCAGGTGATAAACATTTTTCTACCGATAAAATTCCAAAAGTTGTGGGCGGCATAACTCCTAATTGTCTTCAAGTGGCTAAAGCTCTTTATGATGAAGTTGTGGTGAAAACGGTGCCAGTCTCTTCAACCAAAGTAGCAGAGGCTACTAAACTTCTTGAAAATATTTTCCGTTCTGTCAATATTGCTATGGTCAATGAAATGAAAATGATTTTTGAACGCTTAGGAATTGACATTTGGGAAGTGATTGAGGCTGCCTCAACTAAGCCTTTTGGGTTTATGCCCTTTTACCCTGGGCCAGGCTATGGGGGCCACTGTATTCCGGTTGATCCCTTTTATCTTACTTGGAAGGCCAAAGAAGTTGATTATCCAACTAAATTTATTGAATTAGCTGGAGAAATAAACACCCAAATGCCCTATTATGTGGTTAATCGAACGATCGAGGCTCTTAACAGCCGAGGTAAAGCGATAAATGGAGCGAAAATTCTGGTTCTAGGCATTGCCTATAAAAAAGATATTGATGATCAACGGGAGAGTCCAGCCCTGAAAATAATCAGTCTCTTCCAGAAAAAGGGGGCTAGGGTAAGCTATCATGATCCTTATGTTCCCCATTCCTATGGCCATCGGGAATATCCTGGATTGGATCTAAAATCAGTCCCTTTAACGGAAAAAAGACTTAAAGAATCAGATGCGGTGATTATTGCCACGGATCATTCAGTCTTTGATTACGACTGGATTGTCCGACACAGTTCTTTAGTGATTGACACAAGAAATGCTATCAAAAAAAAATTAAAAAAAGTAGTCAAAGCTTAGGGGATAAAAATGAAAATTGGCATTATTGGTACAGGTTATGTGGGCTTAGTTACGGCTGTTGGTTTAGCTGAATTAGGTCATCAGGTCATAGCAACAGATAAAGATATTAATAAGATAAAAAAATTGGAACAAGGAATCATTCCTATCTATGAACCTGGACTTGAGGAGCTTTTTTCGAAAGTAAGAGCTAAAGGTTTAATCTCTTTTACTCCTGATTTATCAGCCGCTATTCGGGCAGCTGATGTTATTTTTGTGTGTGTAGGAACGCCCCCAACCGCCGACGGCTCGGCCGACATGTCTCAAATTGAAGAAGTGGCCAGAAAAATTGCAGAAAATCTTAATAATTATAAGCTAATTGTGGAAAAGAGTACGGTGCCAGTTAAAACTTCCTATTGGATTAAAAGAACTATCAATCTTTACAAAAAAACTGAGGCGATTTTTGATATAGCCTCTAACCCCGAGTTCTTAAGAGAGGGGACGGCAGTTCACGATTTTTTAAATCCTGACCGCATTATTATTGGGGTGGAAAATGAGCGAGCCCGGGATATTCTCCTTAAAATTTATGAAAACTTTCAGGATAAAATTTTAGTGACCAACATTGACACGGCTGAGCTTATCAAGCATGCTTCCAATTCTTTCTTGGCTTTAAAAATTTCTTTCATCAATCTTATGGCTAATATTTGTGAAAAAACCGAAGCTGACATTGAACAAGTAGCTCTAGGAATGGGACTTGATCCGCGCATTGGTCGTGAGTTCTTAAGAGCTGGAATTGGCTATGGAGGTTCTTGCTTCCCTAAGGACATTAAAGCATTAACCAAAATAGGCGAGGAACTTGGGGTGGAAATGGGTCTTCTCCGCGAAGCAGATAAGATCAACCAAGATAGGATTCGTCTTTTCCTGGAGAAAGTTAGGCGAGCTCTATGGGTCTTAAAAGAGAAAAGAATTGCTGTCCTCGGCCTATCTTTTAAGCCTAATACTGATGATATTCGAGAAGCCCCTAGCCTAAAAATAATCGGAGAGCTGCGGCGAGAAGTAGCTTTGGTTCAACTTTATGATCCTAAGGCGATGGATAATATGAAGCAAGTTTTTCCTGAAGAGCCGCCTTATTTGGTTTATCATCCTACCCTTTACGATGCGGTTAAAGATGCTAATGCTCTTCTTATCCTAACGGAGTGGGATGAATTTCGTCAAATGGACTTATTGAGGATCAAGAATTTAATGGCCAATCCGATTATTATTGATGGTCGAAATCTTTTTGAGCCAAGTGAAATCAGAAAATTGGGTTTTGAATACTATTGCATTGGCCGCCGCTGAGCGATGAAAATTTTGGTTACCGGAGCTAGAGGATTGCTCGGAACTGATCTTGTACCCCTACTTCAAGCCGACGGTCATGAAGTTCTAGCTACGGACATCGATGAATTAGATATCACCGAGACAGACCAGGTAGTGGCTTTTATCTCAAGGGAAAAACCGGAAGTGGTAATTAATTGTGCCGCTTACACTCAGGTTGACAAAGCTGAGGAAGAACAAGATAAGGCCTTGGCTGTTAATTGGCTGGGAGTTCAAAATTTAGCCTTGGCTTGTTCCTTTCAAGAAATCAAAATCTGCCATTTGAGTACTGATTATGTTTTCAATGGAGAAAAGGACGCTCCTTATACTCCCTTTGATTTTCCTCAGCCGATCAATGTTTATGGCTGGTCGAAGTGGTTAGGTGAAGAGTGCCTCATAAGAATATCTACACGTTACTTTCTGGTGCGAACCAGCTGGCTTTATGGCCGAGGTGGTTTAAACTTTGTCGACACTATTTTAAATAAGGCTAAGAACCATCCCGAAATAAAGGTGGTAACTGATCAACGAGGCTCGCCGACTTGGTCCGTCAATTTAGCCAGGTTCTTAAGTTATCTTGTCAGGAGTGAAAAATATGGTCTTTATCATGTTACGGATAAAACCAAGGGTGGCGTAAGTTGGTTTGAGTTGGCTCAAGAAGTAGTTAGGTTAGCTGGTCTTGCGACCAAAATAATTCCTGTGACAAGTGAAGAATTTCCCCGTCCGGCCCGACGGCCTAAAAATTCTGTTCTCGATCTAAGCTGGACAGAAATCGCTTTTAATTACCCTTTTCCTGATTGGCGGGAGGCGCTTCAAACTTATCTCAAAACTAAAGGGATATTAAAATAAGCCCTGCTAAAGATTGATTTAGCGACCCGTTACCTCAATTTTGTGGCCAATAAAGTTAGTCTCGATTTCTAAATAGGTATCTTGGCCAATTCTTTTGAGCTTAAAAGGCACAGTTTGATCGTCAAGTTTGGCCCTTAAAGGACGACTCTTTCCCCAAGGCCAGATTAACTTGACAATTCCTTGTCTTGAATCATTGCTGTTAAAAGCGAAATTGATCTGAAATAATTTTTCATCACATTGGTATTCATAGCTATAGAAAAGGCCATTGAGGGGGAAATATATTTGAGCTTTAGCTTCGGTCTGACCAAGTCGAGGCGAAATAATTGGTTTCTCCTCATTGACTTCGAATCCCAATAAACCTTGATAAATGGCTAAGGCCAAGGCGCCAGCACTTCCGACAAAATTTAAACTACCTCGACCAGCCCCTTCTCTAGTATCCCATTCAAAGAAAGTTCCCCTGTTAATGTTTTTGCGGGCTATTTCAAGAAGACATTGAGTTGCCTTTTGGCTAAAACCGCAATTATACATTGCGGTAATCATTCGGCCGCCGAACCAATCCCATTGTCCACCGTTCTGATATTCATATGGTTCATCCATCAGAGGGTGCTGAAAAAAGCTAGCTGGATAAGGAGGAAGAAGACAGCCGCTAATCGTGGATAAACCGTATTGTTGTCGACGATCGAGAGCAACTTGAATGATTTTTTTAGCCTTATCATAATCGGCCAAATTAGAAAGGATAGCTAAGGTATTGCCGCCGAGAGCAAAAAGATCCTTTTCCTCAAAGTCATGGTTTAAAGAGCTCACATGTAGATGGAGCCGATAAAAGCCTCGCTCATCTTGCCAAAGGAGCTGATTGGTTCGACTTTTTATTGCCTGGGCTTTGTTTTGCCAGAAAGAAACATATTTTTTTTCACCGAGGAGAGAAAAAAGAGAGGCAAGATCAAGACAAGCCTGATAGACCATACTTTGGTCATAAATATCAGCGGTCCAAATAGAATTTTCGTCAGCATAGATGGCTTGTTGATCGGATTCACCAATTTCCACATCCCCCCAGTCAGCCGTGTGGGTTCCGATAATTAACCCTAATTTTTGGTCATAACGATGATCAAAAAGATAATTTAATCCTTTTTGGAGTCGATCAATTATTTTTTGACCGGCGATTTTTTTCTCAAGCCATTGACGACCTTTTTCTGGCCCCATAATTCTGACTAGAAGGGAGGCGGCTTGAATGGCTGAGGCTTCTTGATCACTTTCGGTTGTATTCTTATCTACCTGGCCCGAAGCATCAACCCAATCAGGAATTGAACCATTCTCATCCTGATAACATAGGATTTCTTCCAACCATGAAGATAGAAAGGGCTCAGGATAAAAATAGCGAGAAGCCCATAAAATTGTCGCTGAATCTCTAACCCAAATTTGGGGATAACCTGTCCCTGCTCGAAAGCCAAAGACCTCACCGGTTTGACCTTTGAATTTAACTTCACCATGGTGAAGGGTTAAACGAATTAATTTGCCCAGATCATTTATTTCAGACCAGTTGGTCTCAAAAAGGGTATAAGGAGTAATATCTAAACTTGGTTTTTGTTTGAATTCAGGCAGCAGGGCCGATTTAATCTTTAAAGGCCAAAGAAGAGTTTTTGAGCCATAGTCTTTAAACCAAGTCTTGCCTTCCAAGACAAGATCAAATTCAAGAAAATATTGCCCCGGAGTTAGGGGAGCAGGCAAGTTAACTTGTAATTCCATGCTTTCTCCGGGCATTATTTCTTTGGGCAGTTCGAAACGCGGATTATCCCTGCGGATCATGTTCTTATTTTTATCGAGTAGATGATAGGAGAGAAGACAGGGTGGAGATGCTGTAGATTTCCAAGGGCGCCTTCCAGCGTTGGAAAATTTAAGTTTCAATGAAATTATTTCGCCTTCCTCAGCTATAATTGGTTCTGGCTTTGTTTCCCAGAGGCAGAAATAAGGTTGGTTTCTTTGTTTTTTCATGGCTTTAGTTTCTTCTTTTGGTTGACATCGGGCAACCAATAAAATGGAAATGAAAAAAAAGCCATAAAGAATTAGTAAAAAAATTTTTTTCTTATTGCCATAGCTTAGTTTTTTCCCTGAACTCAAATTCTTTTGATTTAGCATATCCGCGGCAGAAGTTCTGTTGTGAGGGGTTCAAGAAGCCTTAATCCTCCAGTTTTAGTTCGTAATAATAGTTCCCCCGGTCGACCTATTCGGTCTTCAATCTGCCCGATGATTGAAGCTTCTCGGGCCAAGGGTTGTTCTTTTAAATAGGAAAGGATTTCATCGCTTCTTTCTGCCGGAACTAAAAGAATAGCTCGGCCTTCGCAGGCCAGGTAGAGCGGATCTATTCCCAGAAATTCAGCCACTGCCCGAACTGACGGAGAAAGAGGAATTTTTTTTTCTTCTATTAGGATAGGAAAAGGTATTTTTTCGGCTAATTCCCATAGAATTGTGGCTAGGCCGCCCCGTGTAATGTCTCTCATCCACCGAACTCCTTTTTGCCAAAGAGGCAAAAGAAAGGTTAAAGCCGCGCAATCGCTTTGAACCGGGGCTTCAAAACCAAAATCTCCTCTGGCCACAAGAATGGCCACACTATGGTCACCGATAGGCCCAGTGACGATTAATTTATCTCCTGGAACAATTAGATTAAGATTGGGGCGAGCTATAATTTGGCCAATTCCTGAAGTATTGATATATATTTTATCAGCTTGACCACGCCGAACTACTTTGGTATCGCCAGTAACTATTTGGACCCCAGCGCTTGAGGCAGCTTGCTTTATCGATTCTAGAATCCTTTTGAGATCATTCCAGGCGAAACCCTCTTCAATAATCAAGGCTAAGGAGATGAATTCTGGTTTCGCTCCAGAAACAATAAGATCATTAACTGTACCATTGATGGCTAGAGAGCCAATATCGCCGCCAGCAAAGAAAATAGGATCGATAACATAGCTATCAGTCGTAAAAGCATAGCCTCCAGGAAGATGGCTGGCGTCAAGTAACTCCTCAAGAATGGGATTTGCAAAATGGCTTAAAATTAAACGAGAAATAAAGTCCCGCATTAGCTGGCCACCACTGCCCAATTCTAGGCTAATTAAATCTTTCATTAAGACTTTCCTCGTTGGCCAAACTTATAATAAATTAGACAGGCCCCTTCAAAAGAAACCATGCAGGGACCATAGGGGGATTCGGGTCGACAGAGGCGCTCATAAAGAGAACATTGAGTTGGTTGAATTAGCCCTCGAAGAACTTCTCCGCAGCGACAAGCGGGATTAAAGCTTTTTTTTGAGGGGATTAAATTCAAGGAGAAACGCTTCAAAGTATCAAATTCCTCAAATTGGTTTTTCAAGGTTAGCCCACTTTGTGGGATAAATCCAAGACCTCGCCAGAAAGCATCTTTGACTTCAAAAACTTCAGCCATGAGGGCTAAGGCTTTCGGATTGCCCTCGACTGAGACGGCTCGGCAATATTCAATAGCCACTTCTGGAATTCCATTAATGATTTGATCTAAAGTGGCTATGATTCCTAGGAGGATATCGTTAGGTTCAAAGCCAGTAATGGCTCCAGCGATTTTAAACTCCTCAGCAATAAAACGATAAGGAGCTGAGCCAATAATGGCACTTACGTGGCCAGGATAGAGAAAACCATCGAGACCGACTTCACCTGATTCCAAAATGGCTCGAAGAGGGGGAGGGATCAGCCAGCAGGCGGCTAATAAAGAAAAATTTCTAAGGGAACGGGCCTGAGCTTCTTTAATCGTAAAAGCAAGCGAAGGGATCGTCGTCTCAAAGCCGGCGCCAAACAAGACAATTTCATAATCAGGATAATTCTGGGCCAACTGGAGAGCTTCGATAGGCGAATAAACAATTTTCAAAAAAGATGAGGGCGCAGGAACAGCGGTTTGCAAAGAACCTCTTGATGTCGGTACTCGAGTCATATCGCCAAAAGTAGCCACAATCATTTTGTCTCTTTTTGTTAAGAGATCAATGACTATTTCGTGATATTCATCGGGAGTTATACACACTGGACAACCAGGCCCAGAAAGAAGCTCCACCCCAGCCTCCTCAAGAAGGTTTTTAAGGCCATATCGATATACAGTCATAGTATGAGTACCACAGACTTCCATGATTCGAACTCTGCGGCCAATGGTTTTTATCTTCTTTTTTATTGTTTTGAGGAGAGCTGAGGTTATTTCTTCTTGACGCAATTCTTCCATGGCCTTAATTAAAGGTCAGTCTTTTCCCCTGTAGCGATTTCACGGAGGAGATTCAGGGTTTCTTGGGCTTCCTCTTCCTTGAGGCGAGTAATAGCAAAGCCGGCATGGATAATAACCCAGTCGCCAACTTGAACCTGATCAAGTAGGCTTAGGTTGACTCTTATTTTTGTTCCGAGATAGTCAACTCGCCCAAAATAATCGTTTTCAATGGCGACGATTTTAGCTGGAATACCGAGACACATAGTCTTTAAATTATAACAAAATGGATTCTTTTTTGTTAGCTCAGAGATAGATTTTTTTATTTAAAGAGCACAACGGGTCATTTTTTTAAGAGCAATTTTTGACAGGGGCAGATAAGCCGCCTATAATGAGGACTATGGAGGATCGACTCAAAGATTTTGTTGCGCCAGGGAGTGAAGAAGAAGCTCTTCTCCACCATTTGGATTTTTCTCGTTTGCCCCTGCATATCGCTATCATCATGGATGGTAATGGTCGATGGGCCGAAAAAAGAAATTTGCCTCGCATTGAAGGCCATAAGGCCGGTTCAAGAGCGGTTAAGGAAGCCGTTGAATCCTGTTTCCGTCTGGGAATAAAATATCTGACTCTTTATGCTTTTTCCAAAGAGAATTGGCGACGTCCAGCCTCGGAAGTGAATATGCTCTGGGAGCTTCTCTACGATTATTTACGAAAGGAAGATAAGGAATTGGTTAAGAATAAAATTAAGTTGAAAGTAATTGGCCAGCGAGAAGGAATTCCGCCTAAAGTTTGTCAGGAATTGGCAAGGGTCGAAGCCTTGACCAGAGATTTTGAATCCATGGTAGTTCTTTTAGCTTTGAATTATGGGGGACGAACAGAAATTGTTGAGGCAGTAAAAAAGATTATTAAAGAAAATAAACTAAAACCCGACCAAATTGATGAAAATACTTTTAGTCAATATCTTTACACAGCGGGCATTCCTGACCCTGATTTACTTATCCGAACGAGTGGCGAGCTTCGAGTGTCCAACTTTTTGCTTTGGCAAATTGCTTATGCTGAAATCTGGATTACTCCTGATTACTGGCCAGATTTCAGTCGGCGCCATCTTCTTCAAGCGCTTATCGATTATCAGAAAAGGGAAAGGAGGTTTGGAGCTGTTCGGCATCCTTCGGCCCAAAGTTTACCCTAAATGAATAAACCTTTGATTTAGGTTGGTGGATGGATTTCCGAAAGAGAGCAATCACCGCCATTATTTTACTTGCTTTGGTTTTGACCGTCATTCAATGGTCATCGCCGCTAATTTTTTTTATCTTTCTGCAACTTCTTATTCTGGCCTCAATCTTTGAATTTTATGGACTGGTGCAACGGAGAAATATAAAAGTTCATCCTGGGTTGGGGCTTTTTTCGGCTTGGCTTATTAGTTTTTCCTTCCTTTGGCCTCAAAAATTTTCTCTTGGTCTGGCTATGGTTCTTATTCTTCTAATTCTCAGTAGCTATTTTCTAATTTATACTAAATCTATAGAAAAAGTAATGATTTTTCCTGTTTCAGTGGCATTAACCTTTCTGGCCCCTTTATACATCAGCTTTCCCCTTAATTTTTTTTATTGGCTTAGATCTGAATATGGTCCGAAGGGAATTTACTTCCTCTTCATGATTATTTTTTTGGGGGATACAGGAGCCTATTTAATTGGTCACCAATTTGGCCGACATCGTTTAGTCCCTCTGGCCAGTCCAAAAAAGACGGTGGAGGGAGCCATCGCTGGTCTCATCTGGGCGGCAGCGGGAGCCTTTCTTGGGCAGCTCCTTTTCTGGCCATCTCTTTCTTTTTGGCTATCTTTTTTTCTTGGTTTGGTTACTCACGCTGTGGCCCAAATAGCTGATCCCTTTGAATCGCTTTTTAAGCGAGCCGCCGGAGTTAAGGACTCTTCTAATCTTCTCCCTGGCCATGGAGGCTTTCTTGACCGCCTTGATAGCTTCCTTTTGGCTACTCCGGTTTATTACTATCTTCTTTATTTCTTTCGGCCATGACATCCTTATTGAGACAAAAGATTATTATTCTTGGATCAACGGGTTCGATTGGTCGAATGACCTTGGAAGTAGTTGAAAGACTGAGCCATCAATTTGAAATTGTTGGGTTGGCCGCTGGAACTAATGCCCAACTACTTCTAGAGCAAGCAATTTTATTCCGGCCTCAAATGGTAGCCATAAGCCAAGAAAAAAGAATTGAGCCCTTTAAAGAGGAATTTGAGCGTTTGAAAATAAAAGTTTTGGTTGGGCCTGGGGCTGCTCAGAAGCTTTTGGAAGAAATTGAAGCTGATATTGTCGTCGCTGCTATTACTGGAATTGAAAGTTTGAAACCAACTTTGGCTGCTACTCGAAGAGTCAAAAGAATAGCTTTGGCTAATAAAGAAGCGATGGTAGTGGCTGGGCAACTGGTGATGGAAGAAGCTCAAAGATGGCAAGCAGAGATTATTCCCATCGATTCCGAGCATTGCGGCATCTTCCAGTGTTTACGAAAGGAAAAAAAGGAGGATGTCTCTCGAGTAATTCTAACGGCTTCAGGTGGTCCTTTTTTTCAGACCCCCTTAGAAGAATTAGCCAATAAAAAGGTTGAAGAAGCTCTAGCCCATCCCCGCTGGAAGATGGGTAAAAAGATAACTATCGATAGTGCCACTTTAATGAATAAAGGGTTAGAACTCATTGAGGCTCGCTGGCTTTTTAATTTGAAGCCAGAGCAGTTGTCAATTCTTGTTCATCCACAAAGCATTGTTCATTCTTTAGTTGAATTAGTTGATGGCTCAGTTTTGGCCCAGCTCAGTGTAACTGATATGAGACTTCCCATTCAATTTGCTCTTTGCTATCCTAAACGAGGCGAAAGGCTTGTGCCTTCCCTGAATTTAAGTGAAGTTAAACAGCTTGAGTTTTTCGATGTTGATGAAGAGCGATATCCTCTTATTCGATTGGCATTTTTGGCCTTAGAAAAAGGAGGAAGTTTGCCGGTAGCGCTCAATGCGGCCAATGAAGTGGCCGTTGATTCCTTTATGAAAGGAAAGATTGCTTATCCAGAAATAGTCACGGTAATTAAAGAGGTGATTGAAAACCATATATGGCGGCCAGTAGCAACTCTCGAAGAGATTATGGCGGTTGATGAAGAGTCAAGGGAAAGAGCCAAAAAAATAGTTAATCAGAGGAGTTAAGATGGTAACGATTTTGGAAACGATTTTTGCCTTTACCATAGTTTTTGCCATTTTGGTTTTTATCCATGAATTTGGCCATTTTTTTATGGCGAAATTGGTTGGAGTGAGGGTTGAGGTTTTTTCTTTTGGCTATGGTCGCCGTCTCTTTGGTTTTAAGCGCGGAGGGACAGATTATCGAGTGAGTCTGATTCCCATGGGGGGGTATGTCCGCCTTTTGGGTGAAGGAATGTTTGAGCGACGGGAAAACCTTTCGCCTGAAGATTTTATGGCTAAAAAAAGGTGGCAGCGAGTTTTAATCCTAGCTATGGGTTCCATCATGAATCTTTTATTAGCTTTTTTTCTAGTGGCCATAATCAACATGGCTGGGGTTAATTCTCCAGAATATTTAGATCAGCCCCCAATAGTTGGCTGGATTGAGCCAGGTTCGCCGGCTGAAAAGGCCGGGTTAAGGGTAGGTGATCTTATTCTTTCGATAAGCGGCCGTAAAGTGAAGACTTGGACTGAGGTTGAAATTGCTATTAGTTCCAAACCTGATAAGCTGCTTTCTCTTGAAGTGGAGCGAGAAGGCAAACGCTTAACCCTGTTTCTTAAAACAGAGAAGCGAACTCGCTATGGAATGGGTTATGCTGGTTTTATGGCCCGTTCACTAACTCAAATTAGAATGGTGACGCCCAATTCACCCGCTGAAAAGGCAGGACTAAAGCCAGGTGATGTTATTTTAACCGTCAATGGTCAGGCGGTTTATTTCTTTGAATTTGTCCGGGTCATTGAAGCTAACCCGGAGAAAGAACTTGAGTTGCTTATCCAAAGAGGCCAAGAAACAATGAGCTTAAAGGTTACCCCTCGCCGAGAAGGCCAAGTAGGTAAAATTGGTATTCTTCAGGAGCCAAAATCAATTATCAAAAAATATGGCTTTGTAGAAGCCTTTATTCGGAGTTTCAAGGAAAATATTAGAAATGCCTTTTTGGTTATCCATTTTATTGCTGATCTTTTCGCGGGTGAAGCTTCCACTAGGCAACTCGGGGGACCCTTAGAAATCGCTAATTTTTCCTATGCAGCCATGCGTTTGGGGTTTTTGGCTTTATTAAATTGGATAGCGCTAATTAGCCTGCAATTAGGAATAATTAATCTATTTCCAATTCCGGTTTTCGATGGCGGGCAAATTTTTGTTCTTTTTATCGAGGGCCTTATAAGACGAGATTTAAGTCCGCGGTTGCGACAGATTTGGATGCAAATTGGCTTAGTTATTTTCATTGTCCTAATCGTTTTTATTATCCTTAATGACATTGTCAAAAGAATGCCCAATGGTTGGGAAAGTCTTCTTCCATGGTAAATTCCATGGTAAATAAATCGCCATTTCAATTGCCTCGTCGCCAATCGAAGCCAATAAAAATTGGCCAGGTGATAGTCGGCGGCGGCGCGCCCATTGTTGTTCAATCTATGACCAAGACTAAGACTAAAGATATAACCTCAACGATCCAACAAATTCAAAGCTTGGCAAGAGTGGGTTGTGAGATCGTCCGAGTAGCTATTCCTGATAAAGAAACGGCCATTTCATTAAAAAAGATTTGCCAGGAATCACCCCTGCCGATAATTGCTGATATTCATTTTGATTATCGGTTAGCCTTAGCAGCAATTGAAGCTGGCGCCAATGGTCTGCGAATCAATCCAGGAACAATTGGCTCCAAAGAAAAAATAAAAATAATTGTTCGTGAAGCTCGGGAAAGAGGAATTCCTATCAGAATTGGTCTTAATTCAGGTTCACTGGAAAAATCAATTCTCAAAAAATATGGGCGACCTACGGCTGAAGCCTTAGTTGAAAGCGCTCTTAATTGCGTTCATTTCTTTGAGGACCTCGGTTTTGATTTGATCAAAATTTCCCTCAAGGCTTCAGATGTTCTAACCACACTTCAAGCTTATCGCCTTATGGCTGAAAAGGTTGATTACCCTTTTCATGTGGGCATTACGGAAGCAGGGCCACTTTTAATTGGGTCCGTTAAGTCAGCGGTTGGTTGTGGACTTCTAATTTACGAAGGCCTGGCTGATACACTTAGAGTCTCCCTTACTGCCCCACCTGAAGAAGAAGTTCGAGTCGCCTATCTTATCTTATCGAGTTTAAACCTTAGAAAAAAAGGGATAGAGCTTATTTCCTGTCCAACCTGCGGGCGAATTCAAGTTGATTTACTTCGCCTTGTGGCCCAGGTTGAAAAAGAGCTTTCCCGCCTTGAAGTGCCGTTAAAGGTAGCTTTAATGGGTTGCATGGTCAATGGTCCTGGTGAAGCCCGAGAAGCTGATATTGGCCTAGCTTGTGGCCGTGGTCAAGCCGTCATTTTTAAAAGGGGACGAGTTTGGAAAAAGATTAAAGAGGAGGCGATGATTCCTATTTTTATCGAAGAGGTTCATAAATTGGCCAAAAAGAAGGAGGAGAGAAGCTGATCAATCTAAAAATGAATAATTTTTAAAGGATAAATCCTAAGAATGAAAAAGAAATTAAAGAGAAAAAATGAAAAAGGAAAAGAAAAAATAAAATTAAATAAGTCTAAATCGATCCTTTCAAAAATAGCTATGGTCAAATATCAAAGATTAAAGAAAACTTTGGCTTCAATGCCAGGAGCAGTGGTGGCCTTCTCAGGAGGGGTGGATAGTACTTTTCTTTTGCGGGTGGCCTCTGAGGTTTTAAAAGATAAGGTTTTGGCCGTCGTGGCTTCCTCGCTTACCTATCCTCAAGATGAGGTTCAACAAGCCCTTAACTTAGCCCGAGAAATGGAAGTCCGAGTACGGCTTATTGAGACCAAAGAAGTAGCCAACCCTATTTTTTCAGCTAATCCACCTGATCGCTGTTACTATTGCAAGCAAGAGCTTTTTGCTCAACTCAAAAAAATTGCCCTCGAAGAAAATTTCCCTTTTATTCTCGATGGGACAAATTATGATGATCGCCAAGATTATCGACCAGGCCTCAAAGCAGCCAAAGAATGGGGGGTTCGTTCTCCTTTAGCTGAAGTCAAATTGAAAAAAGAAGAAATAAGAGAACTTTCTCGATGGCTTGGTTTGACCACCTGGGATAAGCCGTCTATGGCTTGCTTAGCTTCCCGTTTTCCCTATTTTATGGAGATCAAACCGGAAAGATTGGAAAAAGTAGCTAAAGCTGAAAATTTTCTTCGTCAGGCCGGATTTAAACAAGTTAGAGTTCGTCATCAGAGCGATGAGCTTGTTCGCATCGAAATTTTGCCTGAGCAATTTCCGTTAATTATTAATCCAGCCACAAGAGAAAATTTAGTCAACCAACTCAAATCACTGGGATATATTTATATAACTTTTGATCTTGAGGGTTACCGCCAAGGAAGTCTTAATCTCCTTCTTAAAAAGGTCAAATGAAAGATCGATTGTCATCTCTATTAGAGATAATTTAAATTTTTTACCAAACTAAGTTATCTGGTCTTTGACCCGAAAGCCCCTGGAGCAAATTGCGGACAGCGGTCATGGCCATTTGGAGACGGGTGGTTCTAGTAGCACTACCAATGTGAGGCAGAAGGACAACGTTTTCTAAGGAAAGCAGTTTATTTTCAATCTCTGGTTCTCTTTCATAGACATCAAGGCCGGCTCCCCAGATTTTTCCGTCTTTTAAAGCTGAGGCTAAAGCAGCTTCATCGACAATTGGGCCGCGGGCAACATTGATAAGAATCGCTGTTTTCTTCATTAAGGAAATTCTTTCCTGATTAATCAGATGGTAGGTTGAAGGATTAAGGGAAGTATGGATGGTGATAATGTCGGACCTCTTTAAAAGTTCATCAAGAGGTAAATAAGTAGCTTGAAGATTTCTTTCTTCCTCGGCTGATAATCTTTTAAGATCATAATAAAAAATTTTCATAGAAAAACCTAAAGCCCGACGAGCCACAGCTTGGCCGATGCGGCCGAAGCCAATTATTCCTAAAGTCTGGCCATAAACTTCTTGGCCAAGAAAAAGATCAAGGGCCCAGCCCCGAAAACGACCTGCTCGGGTAAAAAGGTCCGCTTGAGGAATCTTTCTGGCCACTGCCAGAATGAGGGCCCAGGTTAAATCAGCCGTAGCCTCAGTAAGTACCCCAGGAGTATTGGTGACAAAAATTCCCCTTTGTCGGCAAAAATCCACATCAATATTATCATAGCCTACCGCACAATTAGCGATTATTTTGAGTCTTTTGGCCCGTTCGATTATTTCACGGTCAATTTGGTTGACCAGCAGGGTTAGAAGACCATCTTTGTCCTCCACTGCTTTCAAGATTTCTTCTTTTGAAAGGGGAGCCTCTGCCTGCCCACCTTCGACCTCTGCCTCTTGCTTTAGCCATTCGAGAGCTTCGGGAAAAATACGTTGGGTAACAAAAACCTTTGGTCTCACCATCTTTAGTTCCTCCTTTCTTAGTATTTCCTCTTTTTTGAATTGAAATTAGTTGATTGACTTTAATTTGGCCAAGTGATTTCCTAGCTAAAATCGAGTAAAGGATAAAAATAATTTCGACAATTAGTCCAAAGGGACGGATAGGAAAAGCCCGAACGCCAACGAAAAGAGAAAAGTTCATCGCTAATGAGCAGGAGGGCAGCAGCCCTTAGCCTATAAAATTTGGCCAACGCTAACCAAGCTGAGGTTTCCATATCCACCGCTTCTGCCCCCTTTTTCTGGGCTCTTAAAAGCCAGTTTCTAGTCTCTCGATAAGGAGCATCTGTGGAAATAACAACAGCCCGCCGAATCTCTAATCCCTGTTCTTCTAACCTTTTTTCTATCCTAGCAGTCAGTTCCTTGGAAGAAGGGATGATCTCCTGAAGGGGTAAATAATGTCGAGAGGTTCCTTCGTCGGCAATGGCTTTTTCGACCAAAATGGCTTGACCAATTTTAAGACTAGGAGAAAGGGAACCAGCAAAACCTAACAGAATAATTTCTTGCCCTCCTGAAGCAATAAGTCTTTCTCCAACCATAATGGCTAGAGGGGCACCTATGGCCCCATAAATGAGAACATTCCGAGGCAACAAATATAAGGTAAAGCCCTCAAATTGCTTAAATTTGATGGCCCTTTTTTGAATTAAAGAAATTAAATCTACCTTAGGGGGAAGATAAGGAAGATGGATTATCAATTTACGGTGGAAACCGTGAACTGGTTGTGGCTTAATGATGGGCCTTTCCTTTTTTTCATTTTTCACGGGAGCAAAATAGCAAAAAAGAGGCAAAATGAAAAGATGAGGATTTGCTAAGTAAGGCCAAGCTATTTACAATGAAAAGGATGAAACTCCTTACAGTTTGTCTAGAAGCTATCAATCTTAAAGAGAAAAAATTTTGTCTTTCTCCTTTTATTGACTATCAGAAATTAGTTCCATCTATTGCCCGAGTAGGCTTACTTGTTCCTCCCCTTGTAAAATCAATTGATAATGGTCTGATGGTAATTTCAGGCTGGCGACGAGTCTTAGCTTGTTATGATTTAAAAATCGAGACGATCCCAATTTTATTGACTTCGGCAGAAGCCACTGATCTTGACCTCTTGGTCCAGGTTATCGAGGAAAATGTTACTACCCGATCTTTAAGCTTGGCAGAGAAGGCTGAAGCTATTTCTAAGCTTCAACAATTTGGCCTTTCTGAAGCAAAAATTATGGCTGATTTTTTCCCCCGCTTTTCTTTGCCCCAAAAAAGAGAATATTTTCAACTTTTAACTCAAGTCGCGACTCAAGGATCTGAAGAATTAAAAAGATTTCTCCATCAACAAGAAATTTCAATGGAAGCCTTGGCAATATTTTTAACTTTTCCGCCCGAAGCTCAGAAAAAATTGATTCCCTTTCTACAAACCTTAAGTTATAGCCAACGACGAGAAATTGTTTTTTATTTTCAGGAGATAGCGTCGAGAGACGGTTGTTCAGTTGAAGATCTTCTAAAAAATAAGGAAATACTAGCTTTTTTTGATCATTCAGAAGTTTCGTCTCGCTCAAAAAGCGAAGCTCTGATTGAGTGGTTACGCCAAAAACGTTATCCTTTAATTACTAGTTGGAAAAAGGAAATAGACCAGACTTTAAGGGAGCTTTCCTGGCCCCAGGAGGTTCACCTGGCATACGATCCTACTTTTGAGCGTCCAGAAATCAAAGTTTGTTTTTCTTTTTGTAATCAGGCTCAATTTCTCTTCCTTTTGGATAAGTTGAAAAAAATTGGCGAAAGGCCAGCCTTTCGAAGACTTTTTCGAAGAACTTTTGAGGAATGACTCGTTTTGATTTTAAGATAATTTTTATCCATAAACAGGCCTTAAAATATCCGTTGAC
The DNA here is from genome assembly GCA_026416195.1 of Candidatus Aminicenantota bacterium. Taxonomy (GTDB): domain Bacteria; phylum Acidobacteriota; class Aminicenantia; order Aminicenantales; family CALLJL01; genus CALLJL01. The sequence goes on from JAOAFQ010000015.1 coordinate 26,981, forward strand.
AGCCCGAATTTTGGCCCGTTTGCAAGTTCCGACTGAAATTATTGATGATTCTTTAGTCATTCGAGAAGAAATTGAAAAATCACCTGATCCTATAGCCGCAGGTAAAAAAATTCTTTATTTAGCCCAGCAAAAAGGAAAATTTATTAAACCTTGTCCTTGTACGCCTCGAATGATTCGTTGTGGTTATCTAATTATTAACTCAATTTTAGGGTGTCCAATCGATTGTTCCTACTGTATCCTTCAGGCTTATCTTGATGATCCTTGGATAACCATTTTTGTCGATGAAGATAAACTCGAAAATAGCTTGAGGCCCTTGCTTAAGGCATCTTTACCAGCCGGCCTAAGAATTGGTCCGGGTGAATTAACGGATTCCTTAGCTTTAGAGCCTTACACTAGACAAGCTGAAAGATTAGCCCAACTTTTTTATAGAAGTTCCCGCACAATTTTAGAATTAAAAACAAAGACGACTAATATTGACTCTTGGCTTGACTGGCCACCGTCACCTAATATTGTCTTCTCCTGGTCTCTTAATGCTGAAACTATTGCTAAAGAGGAGGAGAAAGGGGCGCCACCAGTGGGTGAGAGAATCAGAGCTGCTGCTCAGCTCGCAATCAGAGGCCATCAGGTAGGTTTTCATTTTGATCCCTTGATTTATTTTGAAGGTTGGGAAAGGGAATATGAAAAAGTTATTAAAGAGCTCTTTGCCTTAATTCCATCTAAGCTTATCCGTTGGATTAGTCTTGGAGCATTACGCTACCCTCTTAATTTCCGAAAAATTATTCTTTTGAGATTTCGCCACAAAGCCATTTTTGCTAGCGAAATGATTATCGGCCGAGATGGTAAATTTAGATACTTTAAGCCTTTACGCATAAAACTTTATACCCGCATTTATGAGATGATCAGAGATTATGGGGGAGAAAACCTACCACTTTATCTTTGTATGGAAGATGAGGAAGTTTGGGAGTTAATTTTAAAGAAAAAACCGGAGAGGAGAAAAGACCTTTTTCTTCTTTTCTCCCCTCCGGTAAATAATTAGGCTAATTTAAAATCAATCAGCTTTGGTTGTTTTCTTTTCGGCAATGATGCCCACGACTTCAATCCCTGCATCTTTAATGATGTCAATGAGATCGACAATTTTGCCATATTCGAGATCTTGATCAGCCCGTAAGTAGAGCTTTTTCTCCTTGGCATTCAAAAAAGCTTCTTCAAGCAAAGTCTGAAGATTTTCTACGGTAGCCTTATCTTGGTTAACATACATCGTTCCGTCTTTCTTAATCGCTAGGACAACTTCCGGGTTGTCAGGCATGCTGATGGTGTTGAGGGCTGAAGGTAACTTAACATCAACGCCTTTTTGAACGAGCGGAGTGACAATCATAAAGATGATAAGAAGAACTAGCAACACGTCGCAGAGGGGAACGACATTTGGTTCGGCCTGATATTTATCTTCCTTGCCTGGAATTGAGACCGCCATTTTTTCTACTCCTCCTCTTCAGGTTAATCTCTTAACCTGAAGATAAGTATATCCCCAAATTAATTATTTCTTTTCCTGACGGACAAAGAAGTCAACGATTTGTGAAGTCGTATTGCTCATTTCGGCTTCATAAACTTCGATCCGAGCGTTGAGCAAGTTATAGAACCAAAGCGCGATAACTGCCACAGCGATCCCGAAAGCTGTAGTAACGAGAGCTTCAGCGATACCCGCCGCCACCGCTCCTATACCTCCAGATCCAGTCAGAGCCATTCCTCGGAAGGCATTAATGATGCCAAAAATTGTTCCGAAAAGGCCAATAAATGGAGCCGAGGTGGCGATAGTAGCCAAAACGCTCATGCCTCTCTTCAATTCTTGAGAAAAGATGGCTGCAGCCCGTTCGCAGCCTCGTTGAGCTGATTCGATTCTTTCCTCAAGACTGAGATTAGCTTCGCTGCTTTCAAGGAATTCTTGAATACCGCCAGCCGTAACTCTGGCCAGATGACTACCTCTATTTTCCTTTTTGCTGGCTAGAGTCAGAGCTTCCTTAAGCTGTCCATTCTTAAGGAGATCAGCTAGTTTAGGCGCTACTTGCTTGGACTTGTTCCGAGCTCGGACGAAAGTTAAATTTCTTTCAATTAGCAGGTAAAGAGAAACAACCGAAAGAAAGATGAGAATAATGGCTACAGTTTTGGCCACAGCACCCATGGCCTGCCACATCTCGATCAAACCGAATTGCATATGCATTTAGATACCTCCTTTTTAATCTTGGAAAGTCTATTTTTTATTTCAGCTGAAATCTTACCGTTACTGTAAAGATAACGGGCCTTGGCCGTCCGTTGATGATCATTGGCTCATAAACCCATTGTCTGACAGCATCAATCGCGGCTTGGTCGAGAAGAGGAATGGAGCGGAGAACTTTAACCTCGCGGACGCGACCATAAATATCTGTAGTGCATTCAAGAATGACAATTCCTTCTACTCGGGCTTGTCGAGCGATTTCAGGATAAACTGGGTCGACTTTATGGATAAGTTTAGGTGGTTTAATTTCACCAATAGCTCTAACAGGAGCTTCAACTTCACCCACAACTCCCCCCAGGACACCACCAACCACGCCGCCCAGAACGCCACCAACAACACCGCCCTCAACGCCACCTTCAACCCCGCCTTCGACGCCGAAATCAGAGAGTTGTTCTTCCGCAATTTCTTGAGGTATTTCGACTGGAGCAATCAGTTTGCCCGGCTGAATAGTTGTCTGCGTTTGAACCGGTTTTATTCTGGTTTTGGCTTCAGATGATCTTTTTTTAGCTGGAGGCGGAGGTGGAGGTGGAGGTGGTGGTGGAGGGGCCAAGAAAGCACTATAAACTTCAACCTTAGGTAATTGGCCAGTTGAAAGAAGAGGAATAACAATCATAGCCAAAATAAGAATCGCATGAATAACTATTGCAATCGGAAAAGCCAAGGCTTTACGGCCGGTTGCTTTCTCACTATGGTAAAAAGAATCTTTAAAGAGGCGCGGGATTTGATTTTTCTCAGCCATTTTAAACCTCTTAATTAAAGTAATAAACCATCTTCATGTTAAAGTATAGATTAAAAAATTTTTTTTTACAAGTCTATAAATATTCATTTTAATCTTTTTTTGGGCTGAAAGATCTTATGCCAGTAAAGGACGAGGGGGCAGGATTGGTAAACTGAAGAATAAGTGCCTATGATTAAACCTATGAGAAGAGTAAAGGCAAAATCGTTGATTACTTTGCCGCCGAATAAAAATAAAAATAAAACCGCTACCAAGGTTGTCCCAGCCGTCAGAACAGTTCGGCTTAATGTCTGATTAATACTGATATTCATGAGCTCTTCTAGGGGTAATTTTCTTAAAATTTTTAAATTTTCTCTAACCCGATCAAAAATAACAATCGTATCGTTGATCGAATAACCAACAAGAGTAAGGATGGCGGCGATGATGGGCAAATTTATTTCCCTATCAGTAAAGGAATAAATACTAAGAGTGACTAAAACATCGTGAGCTAAAGTCAGAACACCAGCCACTCCATAAGCTAATTTAAAACGAAGAGCTATATAGACTAGCATACCAATTAAAGCCCAAACCGTGGCCAAAATAGCTTTTCTCCTTAGTTCTTTTCCAGCTTGAGGGCCAACCGTCTCTCGGCTAAGAACACAGAGGGAACCAAGAAAACATTTTTCTTGAAGATATTTGATTATTTCTTGTTTAAGACCAATTTGTCGTAGATCCTCAAAGGTGTCAATTATTCCCTTTTCATCCCTTAAGGCAATTATTTTCTTGGCTGCTTCTTCGGCTTCTTCGGGGAAAGTAGGCAATAGAAGGTTAATTAATTCTTTTTGATCAACCGAATTAAGATCTTTAAATCCCTTAGCTATTTGAGCTGCATCTTCAGGTTTTTGAAGGGCTTCAACCACCATATTGCCAATAACTACATGCGTCTCAATTTCTTCGGGTTTTTCTTCGCCTCTTTTTATCAGGCCAGCAGTTCTAATCTGATATTCTTTATGTCCCCTTTCTATTTCCTGAATGATGCTATTGCCAAGACCTTTTGGGGTTAAACGAGCCCTGATTTCCTCAGTGGTTATAGGTTCGCGGAATTTAAGGCGAATGAAAGTGCCACCAGTAAAATCAATCCCAAATTTTAATCCTTTACCTAGGGTTATATTCAATAAGCCTGCCAAGATGATTAGCCCTGAAAGGGCAAAAGCAAAATACTTGTATTTTAGAAATTTGATATTTGGTTGCTTGAATAAGGTAACCATCTTTAAATACTCAACCTATCCGGTCTTTTCTTCTTCAAGAGAATAAAATCGAAAATCAGTCGTGAGACAAAAACGGCAGTAAACATGCTAGCCAAAATACCAATAATCAAAGTGACGGCAAAGCCTTTGACTGGACCAGTGCCAAATTGGAAGAGAAATATAGCGGCAATAATTGTGGTCAAATTGGAATCAAGAATTGTTCGAAAGGCTCGAGAAAAACCAGCGGCCACCGAATTAATAACTCCTTTGCCAGCCGCTAGTTCCTCCCTTATCCTTTCAAAAATCAAAATATTGGCATCAACCGCCATACCGATTGTCAGAATAATTCCAGCTATTCCGGGGAGAGTCAGGGTAGCTCTGAAATAACCTAAGCCTCCAAAAATGATAATCATATTTAAAATTAGGGCAACTACGGCATTAATTCCTGAAAGCCGATAATAATAAACCATAAAAATCATGACGACTACCAGAGCGATAATTCCAGCCCTAAGCCCTTTACGGATTGAATCGAGGCCAAGGGCAGGGCCTACTGTTCTTTCCTCAAGATACCTTATAGAAGCTGGTAAGGCTCCAGCCCGCAGAACTAGGGCTAAATCTTCAGCTTCTTCAATAGTAAACCGGCCATGAATGATCCCACTATCGGAAATTCTATCTTGGATTGTTGGGGCTGATTGGACTCGGCCATCGAGCACAATGGCTAGAGGCTTGCCAATGTTTTCGCTAGTGACTTTTTCGAAGCGACGAGCCCCATCTGGACTAAGAGAGAAAGCAACCGCTGGATTATTCCATTCATCCACTGAGCGACGAGCCGTTCTCAAATCTTTGCCAGTAATAGCCGCTACTTTGCTAACCAAATAATACCCCCCGGATGTTCTTTTTGGATCGCCGCGGACGACTTCAGCATCTTCAGGGATTTCCCCTCCAAATTCTTTGAGCAGGGTCTCTTCATCAGGAGCTGGGCCGGCCTTGACTAATTTAAACTCAAGGAGAGCCGTGGTTCTAATTATATTTTTAACTCTTTCTGGATTTTCGACTCCGGGTAATTCGACAATAATTCTTTCGCCAGCTAAACCCTGTCTTTGAATGGTGGGTTCAGCGACTCCAAACTGATCAATACGGTTCCTAATGGTCTCCAAAGCTTGATTTACGGCTTGATCTCGAATATAGCGATCTACCTCGGGCCGCAAATTGAGGGTGACAGCTTGCCCGCTAAAAGAATAATTCCAGTCTCGGAAAAAATCGTCCAAGATCTCTCGGATTTTACCTTCATCGTCTATCTTGATTCCTTCAGCTCGAAAATGGCCAGGATTAATTTTGCTAATTTTCTCAAAAGCAATTTCTTTTTTCTTTAGTTGTTCCTGCAAGCGAGCAATAGCCTGATCAGTCTCGATATTCACCGCATCGTCAGTCATTACTTGAAGAGCCAAATGAACCCCTCCTTTAAGATCAAGACCGAGCCTGATTTTTTCTTTCGGGGGAATGACTAAAAAAATTGATAAACCAATGACTAAAAGTGATAGGAGGGCACGCCAACCTAAACTTCTTTTCATTAGGCCATCATCCTGTCCATGAGATCGATCGAAGAAGAGAAAATTAACTTTCGGTTTTTGCTTCCGGCTTTTGTCTTTCTAGAATAACCGCCACTGCGCTCTTTGTTATATCAATTTTAACGTTAGCGGCTATCTTTAATTCAATCCGGTCAGGATAAACACCCATCACAGTGCCAAAAATTCCTCCCGTCGTTATAATCCTATCTCCAGGTTTAAGTGATTCCACCATTTGCATATGCTTTTTCTGTCGCCTTTGTTGAGGAAGAATAAGGAGTAACCAAAAAATGACGAGAACAATAATAAAAGGAAAGAGAGCGGTCAGAAGACCCGGTCCTTTAGCTTGGGATGGTGGCTGAGCTTGAGCCATCAACTGAACTAAATTAATTAAATTCATTCCTCCTTTTCCTTATCGGCTTCTGAGAGACTTGCTTTCAGAGAGCCAAAAGAATTAGACGCTATAGATTGCCGTATTTTGCGGAAGATGTCAAGATAAAAATGAAGATTATGGATTGTATTTAGAATGGAGGAAGTTATTTCTTGTCGTTCATAAAGATGGCGAAGATAAGCTCGTGAAAAATATCGACAGGTATAACAAGAACAATGTTCATCAATTGGCCGTTTATCCTCAGCATATTTTTTTTGCTTAATTACAATTTTCCCATGGCTAGTGAAAAGAGTTCCGGTTCTGGCGTTACGAGTCGGCAGAACACAATCGAAGAAATCAATTCCTTGGCTAACCGCCTCAAGAATATCACTGATATAGCCCATGCCCATTAAATAACGTGGCTTGTCTTCTGGGAGAAGTTGGACACAATTGTTGATAATTTTTATTAATTCAGTTTTTGGTTCACCTAATCCAAGCCCTCCGAGAGCATAGCCATCAAAGTCAAGTTTAAGAAGAAATTCAAGACTTTGACGCCGAAGATCAGAGAAGGTTCCTCCTTGGCAAATTCCCCAAAGTTGTTGGGTCGTTTCCTTTTTCTTAAATTCTTCTTTCGATCTTTTTGCCCAGAGTGAGGTTATAGAGACAGCCTCTCGATGCTGGTCAAAGGGGGCTGAATAAGGAACAAAATAATCGAGAACCATCATTATGTCTGTTCCCAAACGGAGCTGAAGATTAACGACATCTTCAGGCCGGAGGAAAATCTTCTGACCATCTAGGTGAGAAGAAAAATAGACACCATCAAGTGAAATTTTAGCTAAAGGCGAATGACTGTAGATTTGAAAACCACCACTATCGGATATAATAGGTTTTGGCCAAGAAATAAAGGAATGAAGCCCGCCCATTCTTTCAATAAGTTCAATTCCGGGGCGAAGATACAAGTGATAGGAATTGACCAGTATAACCTGAGCGCCTAATTCTTCCAATTGGGCAAAGGTTAAGGCCTTAACTGTGCCTTGGCTAGCTACAGGGGCAAACGCAGGGGTTTCGATCGGCCCATGAGGGGTAAGGATAAGACCGAGCCTGGCTTGGCTCTGGCTATCCCGGTGGGTTACTATAAATCCTTTTCTCATGAGGTAAAACGAAAAGTGACTACATCGCCATCGCGAATTAGATAATCTTTTCCTTCAAGACGAAGTTCCCCTTTTTCTTTAACTGCTTGAAGCGAACCATAAGCTAGAAGGCTCTCAAGGGCCACGACTTCAGCTCGGATGAATCCTTTTTCCATATCTGAGTGAATGTAACCAGCTGCTCGTTGGGCTGGGGTATTTTTTGGCAGGGGCCAGGCCCGAACCTCATCCTTACCAATAGTAAAGAAGAAAATAAGATTTAGCCACTGGGGCAATAGAGAAAAGAAAGCCGCTTGGCAACCACAACCACAACCATATTCCTCAAGAAAAGCCTTTCTATCTTCGGGATCAAGCTGGGCAATTTCACTTTCGATCAAACCAGCAAAGATCAAAAAAGGCGAACTAATTTTCTCCTTAAATAGCCAGGAATTAGCTGTTTTTAGTCTTTTCTCATCCACATTGATTAAGTGGAGCAAAGGTTTTTGACTCAAGAAAGCATAACTGCGAACTGTTTTTTCTTCTTGGGGAGTTAAAGTAAAAGTCCGAATTGGTTGTCCTTCCATTAAGCCAGCTTGTAATTTCAAGAGAAGTTCTTTTTCTTGATGAAGCTCAGTCGGGCTTCCTCGTTTTAATTCTTTTTCGATTTTGCCAAGTCGATTTTCGATGACTATTAAATCAGCAACCATAAGTTCTTCTTCCATAAAGCTAATATCCTTTAAAGGATCAATCTCGCCTCGAAGATAGGGTAGTTGAGTTGATTCGAAAGCCCGAACAACATGAAGCAAACCGTTAGCTCGCCTTAAAGTGGCCAAGGTTTTTCCAGCCTTGATATCACCGTAAGCAACTCCTGGAAGATCCACAATTTCAACGGTCGCTTCTATTTTTCTTTTTTCTGGATAAAGAGCGGACAGTTGATCCAACCGAGGGTCAGGAATTGAAATTGTTCGTTGATGAAGGCTATCTTTTAATTCTTTATGAGCTCCAATCTCACCCTTAGTTCCACTGAGTAAATTAAATAAGGTGGTTTTCCCAGTTTTGGGATAACCAAAAATCGTTAAAATCATAAGCATAGTAAACTCTCTCTTCCGAGATCTGTCAAGGGCTATCTCTTGATTTTCTTTTCTTAAATTGATTATATTAACGACTCATGGAAGAGCAGAAAAAGAAAAAAAGAGACAAGAATATTGTCCGTGAGTATTTTGAACTCATAGCAGAAACAGCGGTTTTTGTTTTTTTTGTTATGACTTTTGTTGTTCAGGCTTTTCAGATTCCCACAGGCTCAATGGAGCCAACCCTTCTGGTAGGCGATTTCCTTTTGGTCAATAAAATGGTTTATTCTCAACCAATCTATGGCCTGGAGAGAATTCTCATTCCTAGACGCGAGATCCGACGACATGATATCGTTGTTTTTAAATTTCCTCAGGATTTGAGCCGAGATTTTGTCAAGCGAGTTATTGCTCTTGAAGGCGAAAAATTAGAAATCAAAGACAAGCAAGTTTTTATCAATGATCAGCCTCTTAATGAGCCTTACAAAGTTCATAATGACCGTAATGTTTATAATAGAGAAAATTACTATCATTATGATGATTTAATTCGAGATAATTTCGGGCCAGTAATTGTTCCTAAGGGACATCTTTTTGTGATGGGAGACAATCGCGATAATAGTTTGGATTCAAGGTATTGGAGTTTTCTTCCTATCAAATATATTAAAGGTAGGCCGTGGGTAATTTATTTTTCCCGACGTCACTTAGGTCGGATTCTCAAGGTTATCCATTGATTAACGGACACCTGGCTTAATTGAGACTTCTTCATAAGAAGAAATATAAAAAACCGGATTGGTCTGGGAAAACTCAGGTCGAAAGGCTGAACTACAAACTAGACCATCCATATCCCTAGCTACAGGCAAGCCTAAAAGATAAAGAAGGGTGGGGCCAATATCAACTAATCTAACTTTTTCCAAAGATTGTCCCCTGATAACGTCTCGGCCATAAAAAAAGATAACCCCCTCAGGCGCAAACTCAAAATGACCCGAGACAAGAGGATTGCCTAAAGCCCACTCTACCAATCTTTTCCAAATAGGTAGAGGTTCCATCCCGTGAGTTGAAAAGATAATTAGGAGCTCATCTTCTCTTAAGTTGGCTAAATATTTGCCAATAAGCTGGTCGTAATAAATATAATATTTTTGAATAATTGGTCCGTACCGATTTATCTCGCTTTGGTCAATATTTCCGAAGAGGTGAGGAAAGCTATATTTATAAAAAAATGTCTTCACTTGATTGAGACCATCTAAGAATAAAGCAAAGACTTGGGGTGAAGATTGCCCCTTTTCTTGAAAAGCCTTTTCTTCAAGACTTATATCCTGCCCAAGCGCTTGCCTCGCTAGCTGTAAAAGACCATTATTAGCTGATGGGTCACCAAAAAAACTGGCCAAAATTTTTTCGGCCTTTGGGCTAAAAGAAATATCAGCTTGAGCCTTTTCTTCAGGCTCAAAAAGAGCAATTTTAAAATTCATTTCCGTTAATATTTGCCAGATATCTTTGCCAGGCTGGCAACTTACAGGTTGAGGGATTAATATTTTAAATCGGGTTAGCTGTTTAAAAAGCATAAATCGAGGTAAAGCTTCTAAAAAAGGTTTTTTCCCCCAAAAACTAAAGCTTTGAGAAGTCAGACAACGGTGACCATAAGGATTTTTGCCGGTTAAAAGTGATTTTTTGAGGACGAAGGGGTCGGTGGGAGACAGGGTCTGAAGTCTGGCCCAACTCCCATTTTCCATGAGCCAGGAAAAGTTAGGTAGCTTTCCTTCATGGATTAAAGGAATTAGGAAATTGAAGGAGAGGCCTTCAAGATTAAGTAAGGTGGCTCTTCTTGGGCTTGGAAAGCTAATCAAGATTGTCTTAGGTCGAACGTACTTTGGCTGTGGAAAGGCTGAACGACTCCAGAACATTAACCCCAGCCCGATAAAGAAAAAGATGAAAGCTAAAATAAAATAAATAGATAAAGGCCGATGACGATGATAACGCCAGAAGAAAACCAGGCCATTTAAAATTAAAACTAAGCTGATGATCCCCTGAAGTTTAAGGGAAGAAAGCATGGTTGGGGAGAAAAAGGACCGATAAAAACTTTGGTTCAAGCGGAGTAAAATGAAGAAGAATAAAAAACAAGTCGAGAAGCTCAAAGAAAGAAAGGAAGGCGAAATTAATTTGATTTTAAAGGCTCGGCCAAAAAGAAATTCAATCAAAAAACTTGACGCTAAAAAAAATAGAGCTGAGGCCAGGCCGTAAATAGAACTGATAAAAAGGGTGAGTCGAAGATAAAATTGCCAGTTGGGTAAAATATTAATATTAAGGTTAGCCACCAAGAGGGCAATAAGCAAAGAAAAGAAGATTCCACTGATCAATGAATTAGTTAGATTACGAAAAATTCTCATCTGATTTGACTCAGCTTCTTATTTTAAGCCAATTGCTCTTGAAAAGTAAGAAATTTCTTGAGACGAAATTTGGATGATTTTCTTTGGTAATTTAAGAAAACTTAGAAAAGGAGTTTTTTCGGTTTAAGGAACTTCAGGTATAAGAAACATTGACCAGTAGGGGCCGTTCAAAGTATGATTGAGGCAAATGAAGGGAACGTTAATTGCTTTGCTTACAGATTTTGGGTTGAAAGATTATTTTGTAGCCGCCCTGAAGGCAGTTATTTTAACCATTAATCCAAAAGCTCAGATAGTAGATATTAGTCATGAAGTAGAATCTTTTAATCGAGTCGAAGCTGCTTATCTTCTAAAAAGCGTTGCTCCCTATTTTCCAAAGGGAACAATTTTTATAACAATCGTCGATCCTGGCGTTGGTTCTTCTCGGAAAATCCTTTTAATTAAAGGTAAAAAACATTTTTTTATTGGACCTGATAACGGGGTTTTAATTCCAGCGGCCGAAGAAGAAGGGATAATCGAAATCCGCCAGCTTGAGGCTAAAGAGTATTTTCTTCCTTCTTCGAGTCGAACATTTGAGGGACGGGATAAAATGGCTCCTGTGGCTGGCTGGCTTTCTCGAGGACTTCAGCCTGAAAATTTTGGGCCAGTGGCTTCTACTTGGGAAAAATTTTCTTTGCCCCAACCCTTGTACTTAGCCCATGAGATCAGAGCTGAAGCGCTCCATCTTGATAAATTCGGGAATATAATTACTAATATCCCTTATAAAAATTTTTTAGAGTGGTTAAAAAGTCAAAAGGCAGAGGAGATATTTTTAGTTACCCGCAAAAAACAAAGACGACTTGAATTTACTTCGACCTTTGCAAGTGGCTCAGCCAAATTACCCCTACTTATAGCTGGAAGCAGTAATTATATGGAGATTGCCTGGAAGGAAGATTCAGCTGCCCATCGACTTGAAATAAAACCAGGCGATAAAATAAGGATAAAAATCGTAAAAGCAAGAAGAAACAAAAGGTAAAAGGAAGTGGAAGAACTCGAAGGAACGGTTGATCAAGTAGTCTATTACAATCCCGAAAATGGTTATTGCGTCTGTCGCTTTCTTCTTGAAGATGAAGAAGTAATTACAATCGTCGGTTATTTTCCACCGCTTTCAGCCGGTGAAGTTTTGCGGATTAATGGTACTTGGGAATTAAATTCTAAATATGGGCGTCAGTTTCGAGTAAACTCTTTTGTTCCGGTGCTTCCTTCTTCAGTTCGAGGAATACAAAGATTCCTTTCGTCAGGATTAGTAAAGGGTATCGGCCCTGTTCTGGCCAAGAGAATAGTTGATCATTTTGGCTCGCAAACAATGCAAGTTCTTACTACCTGCCCAGAGAAATTATTAGCTGTGGAAGGCATTGGGCCAAATAAGTTGCAAGAAATAATCCGTTCTTGGGAAGAAAATAAAAGAATTAGAGATTTAATTATTTTCCTCCAAGAATATGGAATTTCTACCTCTCTAGCTACCAAGATTTATCGCCATTACGGGGATCAAACTTTTAAGGTCCTGCGAACAAATCCTTATCAGCTCTGCCTTGATGTTTGGGGGATAGGTTTTCGAACAGCAGATCAAATGGCTTTAAGATTAGGTTGTGATCCGTCTTCCCTCGAAAGAATTGCCGCCTTTATTCATTATTATCTTGAAAGGGAAAGCGAACAGGGTCATCTTTTTAGTTATCGGCCTGAGGTGGTCGAAGCTGCCTCTAAAGAATTGGCTGTGTCTGCGGAAGGCGTAGAAGAGGCTCTTGAGCAGTTAATTAGCCAAAGGAGAGTTTTGATTGAAGTAACTTCTTCTGGACAGGCAATTTATCTTCCTTATCTTTATCGGGCTGAAGAAACAGTAGCTAGAGGCATTATTCAGTTAGCTTCGACGCCCCTCTTAGTTCCAGGCCTTAATCTCGACGAAACTATAAAGAAGGTCGAAAGTCAGCTTGGGGTAAGTTTTTCCCACGAGCAGAGAAAAGCTATTGAGGAAAGCTGGCGTCAAAAAATTTTGATCATCACTGGTGGCCCGGGAACTGGGAAAACCACTTTAATTCGAGCTATTGTTGAAATTTATGAGCAGTGGGGAAAGAGGGTGCTTTTGGCTGCTCCGACTGGCCGAGCCGCCAAACGATTGGCCGAAGCGACAGGTAGAGAAGCTAAGACCATCCATCGGTTACTTGAATATAATCCCAAGGAGGAGGGCTTTCGACGAAATGAGAAGTATCCGCTCGCTGGTGAGGTTCTGATCATTGATGAGTTTTCTATGGTGGATATTTTATTGATGGAAGCGTTGATAAAAGCTATTCCTTTGGGCATGCGCCTTATTTTGGTTGGTGATAGCGACCAATTACCTTCGGTTGGGCCTGGAAATTTACTGAGAGATTTAATTGAAAGCCAACGAATTAAAGTGGTTCGGCTGACTGAGATTTTTCGTCAAGTTCGGGGAAGTCTTATTGTTCTCAATGCCCATCGAGTCCAGCAAGGTCTTGGACTGATTTATTCCAGGAGCAGTGAGGCTGATTTTCTCTTTATTGCCCAGGAAGAAGAAGAAAAGGCTTTCGAGTTAGTCATGGACATGGCCTGTGACAAGGTACCAAGTAAGCTCAGGTTGCCGCCGTTAAATTCCCAGATTCAAGTAATTACTCCTATGTATCGAGGCTTGTGTGGGGTGGAGAATCTTAACCGACAGTTACAGGCCCGCTTAAATCCCCAAAATAAGGGAATCAAATTAGGTCAAAATGAACTTCGGGTCGGGGATAAGGTCATGCAGATCAGAAATAATTACGATAAAGAAGTATTCAATGGTGATTTAGGTACCATCGTTTCAATTGATCCGGAAAAATGGCAGATCATCGTGGATTATGATGGCCGCTCTGTTCTCTATGAAAGAGATGAACTTGGAGAAATCACCTTAGCTTACGCTATCTCAGTCCATAAATCCCAAGGAAATGAATATCAAGGAGTTATTATGCCCCTTCTTATCCAACATTACATTATGTTACAGAGAAATCTTTTTTATACAGCGTTAACCAGAGCCAAAAAGTTTTGTGTCATTATCGGTTCTTTTCGAGCTCTCCACATTGCTATAAAAAACGATAGTCCAATTAGAAGGAATGGTTTGCTTAAGGATAAACTTCAAGCTAGATTAGCCAGTCCTATCCAGGAGGGAATATGAAGAAAGTTTTCTTAGGGATAACTTTATTAATTGTTTTTATCTTAGGATTTTCTGCTTCTGAGATTTTGGTCATAAAGGTGCAAACGACAGCCTTGCGAACAGAACCCAGGTTTTTTGCTTCAGTTAAGAGCCTATTAACCTTTGGTGATCAGATGGAAAAAGTGGGTTTTCAGGAAGGATGGTATCAGGTTAAAACTCTAAGAGGGGTTTCCGGATGGGTTCATAGTAGTGCTGTTCAACCTCGGCCATCGAAATTGGCCGCGTTGACTCAAGGACCAAGAGCTCAGCCTACAGCCAGTGAAGTAGCTTTAGCTAGCAAAGGCTTTAATCGCCAGGTCGAATCAGCTTACCGCAAAAGGCATCCTGAAATAGATTATTCTTGGGTCGATCGGATGCTTAGCTTTAAGGCCGATCAAGCTGCCATTGAAAAATTTCTTCGAGAGGGTCGACTCGGAGAGTGGAAGGAGGTCAAGTGACTAATCAAAGAAAAATAGCTGTTATCTTTTTCTTGTCTTGCCTTTTGATGGCTAGGTGTGCCAGTCTGAAAGAGGAAGGTCAGGTTATCCTTTCCCAAGTTGATCAAATCTCCGAAAAAGACAAAAAGTTGATTACTATGACAGGTGAAACCCTGCGAACTTCCTTCCAAGATCTAACCGACGAAGAGGAATATTATCTTGGCCGCTCGGTTTCGGCCTTAATATTGTCTCGTTATAAAGTCTGGGATAATCAAAATGTCACCAATTATCTTAACCTTCTTACTCAAGCTCTTTGCCTTTACTCTGAGCGGCCTGAAATCTTTGCTGGCTACCATGTTCTTCCTCTTGATTCAGAAGAAATCAATGCTTTGGCTGCACCGGGTGGATTTATTTTTGTTACCCGGGGGTTACTTCGCCTTTGCCTCAATGAAGATACTCTAGCCGGAATAATTGCTCATGAAATAGGCCACATCAGTGCTCGCCATGGTCTGCAAGCTATTAAGAAATCGAGGCTATTGGAGGCTTTTAAGCTATTAGCCACGGAAACAGCTGAACGTTTAGCTCCTGATAAAATGGCTCAATTAACTAACCTTTTTGAAGGAGCTCTAGATGATATTCTTATTCAACTAGTAGAAAGGGGTTATGATCGGCGAGCTGAAGATGAAGCTGATGAGTTGGCCTTAAAAACTTTGAAAAAAGCAGGTTATTCTCCCCTTGGCTTTGTGGCTTTTATCGAAGAATTGGCCCGACAAAAAACCAAAACCAGCGGTCTTAAAGGTTGGTTCAGCACCCATCCCGATCCCCAAGAAAGACTAAAAAAAATTAAAAAGGAGATTTCAACCTGGGGAAAGGAGATAAAAATTTCTCCAAACCGCTTGGTTCGGTTTCAGAAAATAACTTCGACTTGGAAATAGATTGATGGGCTAAAAGTGTTGAGGAAAAAATGGATAAGGGGTTTGGTTTGCGGCGGAGGGGCCTTTCTGCTCGCCTTTTTCTCTTCCCTATTATCTTTTTTTCAGATTCTTGAATGGAAAAGCTGGGATTTAAGAACTAAATATCTCTGTCGTCGAGAGGAAGCTTCATCTCAAATTGTTCTTATTTTGATTGATCAACCCAGTCTTGATTTTTATGCTAGTCAGGGAGTTTCATGGCCTTGGCCGCGACAGATGTATGCGGCAGTCTTAGATTTTCTTCGAATAAGCCAAGCCAAAGCCGTTATCTTGGATCTTATCTTTAGTGAGCCTTCTGTTTATGGGGTTGAAGATGATTTTCTCCTTGCTGAAGCTATGCGAAGAAATGGTAAAACTTTTTTGGCCGCGGCTTTCTCAAGGAATCCTCCAGTCATAGAAAAAGCGGATTGGTCCGAGCTTATGAAATTTTCCCTCAAAGAAATCAATGATAAAAAGGCGGCTATTATTGAAGCCAATTCGGTTGTTCTCCCAATACCTAAGCTTCTTGAAGCTGCCTGTGGTTTAGGCAATGTCCTCTTTCCACCCGATGATGACGCTATTTTCCGGCGATTACCCCTTTATTGTCGCTTTCAAGGAAAGTTATTCCCATCTCTTCCTTTATCCGTATCTCTTTATCTTCAGAGTGAGAATTATCATTCGCCTCGCCTCGATGACCAGGGTCGAATGGTTCTTTACTTTTTTGGACCTTCAGGCACATATAAAATTTATTCCATTGCCAGGGTTATTAATTCTTGGCTTCAGATAGAAAATAAGGAAATTCCCCAAATTCAACCTAGTGAATTTTTTGATAAGATTGTTTTTATTGCTTCGAATGCTCCTGGTTTGCTTGATTTAAGACCAAGCCCAGTAAGTGCAGTTACTCCTGGAGTTGAGATTCAGGCCACGGCTTTAGATAATCTTCTTCAAAGAAAAAGTGTGGGCTTCTTGCCCCGCTTTGTTTCCATAGTTTTAATTTTATTTTTTGGTCTAAGTGTAGGTGTAGCTGTCTCCTATTCAACCAAAATAGGAATGACTCTTTTGTTTCTTCTTTTAGGACTTTCTGGTCCATGGCTTGCGGCGGCAGTAGCTTTTAAGCAAAGTTTTTGGCTGGAAATAATCCCCTCAGAAGTGGCTGTCATTACCGCCTTTAGTTTGGCCGCGCTTTTTAACTATAGTTTTGAAGGCCGAGAGAGAAGATTTATTAAAAATGTCTTTCGCCATTACCTCAGTCCTGAAATAATAGAAAAAATCTTAGCTAATCCTTCTCTTTTAAGGCTTGGAGGAGAAGAACGGGAAATAACTTCTTTTTTTTCTGATGTGGCTGGTTTTTCTTCGATTGCCGAGAAGCTAACTCCCCAGAAGCTTGTGACTTGGCTCAATGAGTATCTGTCGGCGATGACAGAAATTATTTTAGAAGAAGGTGGGACCTTGGATAAATATGAGGGGGATGCCATCATTGCCTTTTGGAATGCTCCCCTTGACCAACCTGATCATGCCTTAAAGGCCTGTCGGGCTGCCTGGCGTTGCCAGCAAGAACTTACCCGCCTTAATTCAGAATTAGAAAAAATCGGTGGCCGACCGGTCAGGATGCGCATAGGACTTAACTCCGGGTTGGCCGTGGTCGGCAATATGGGCTCAAGGAGACGCTTCGATTACACAGCCATGGGTGACACAGTTAATCTTGCTTCAAGGCTTGAGGGAGCGGCCAAATTTTATGGAGTTTCCATTCTGCTGAGTGAGAATACGCTGCGACAAGCCCAAGGACATCTCATTGTTAGACCAGTGGACATCGTTCAAGTCGTAGGTAAAAGTCAGCCAGTCACCATTTATGAATTACTTGGTTTCCAAGAAGATTTTCCGCCAGAAAAATTACTTGAACTCCAAATTTTTATCCAGGCATGGCAAGCCTATTCAAACCGCAATTTTAAAGAAGCGCATCGCCTTTTTTCTTCTCTCCCTGAAGACAATTTGATCCGGCTTTATCTTAAAAGATGTCAAGAATTCATTAATTCGCCGCCTCCGGCTAACTGGGATGGAGTTTTTATCTTAAAAGAAAAATAAAAGGAAGAAAGATGAAAGTTACTTTTTGGGGCGTTAGAGGCTCCTTTGCTGTTCACGGAAGGCCATACCTCCAGTTTGGCGGATCAACCAGTTGCGCTTCTCTTGAGATTAATCAGAATCATTTGATCATTATTGATGCTGGAACTGGCCTAAGAGATTTAGGCCGTTTTTTACTTTCCCAAAAGATTCGACCAAAAATAAGCCTATTTATTACCCATTTTCACCTTGATCATATTATAGGTTTGCCCTCTTTTCAGGCTCTTTACGATCCGGAAATAATTCTTCATCTTTATTCGCCTTTAAAAAGCCACGAAACGTTGAGGCTTTTTGATAGCCTAATGGGGGGACGTTTTTTTCCGGTTATTTTTTCCAAAACCCCATGCCGGAAAGAAATTCATTCCATCGAGGAAAGAATGGAAATTGAGGGAATTGTGATTAAGGCTCACCACTTGCCTCATCCCGGAGGCAACTTAGCTTTGCGCTTTGAAAAAGATGGAAAAAGCCTTATTTTTGCGACCGATGTTGAACCTCTTAATGAAAAATGGGATGAAAAGATGGTAGCTTATGCGTGGAAGGCCAATTATCTTATCGGAGAGGCTATGTTTACTCCCGAAGAATACACCCAAGAAAAAAAAGGCTGGGGCCATTCAAGCTGGCGAGTTACGCTTCAATTAGCCCAAGCCGCCAGTTGCGAAAATTTAATTTTTTCCCATTGGAATCCTGATTATGATGATCGAAAAATTAAGGCTATTATCGCCATGGCCAAGAAGGAATTTCCCAGGGTATTTGGAGCTAGGCCAGGTTGGAAAATAGAGTTATAAAAAATTAATTAGAGGTTTAACGATGAGCTTCTCCTTAGATCCAAATCTTTGGTCAATATTATTGTTTTTCCTCTTTGGCTTGTTAATCTTTCTTACTATCTATTTCAGCCTCAAAATTTTTCTTAAGCTGTTTCTCCTTTTGAAATTGACATCTGTTTTTAATCTTTTCAAGAAAATTACGTTTCCAGGAGTGGCCATTATTGTTTTTTACTGGATGAAGACGCTCAGTTCAAAATTTATTACTCCTTTACCCGAAAAATGGCTTTTGACCTTGGAGGCTGGTTTAGTCTTTTTTATTGTTGTTTTCTTTTTTCGACTCCTAGATGGAATTATTTCTGTCATCTATCAACAGAAAAAGAAGCCTTTTCCCTTGCCGCGAGTTCTTCATGGTTTCATCTTAGCCGTCATTTACCTCGTTGTCTTTTTTGTCGTCTTAAGATCAATTCTTCGAGTTAATCTTACTCCTTTCCTGGCTACCTCAGCTTTATTAACCGCTATTTTAGGCTTAGCCTTTCAAGGCGTCTTAAGTAATGTTATTGCTGGCCTTTCCTTGCATTTTTCTCGATCTTTTAATCGAGGGGATTGGGTCAAAATTGGTTCCTATGAGGGAATTGTTCAAGAAATGAACTGGCGAGAAACGATCCTCTTGGATCGTCAATCCAATTTGGTTATCTTACCCAATAACGTTGTTGCCTCAGAGAAAATAATCAATTTTTCTCGACCAGATAAGGCTTCGGCTTTAATTTTAGAAATAAAAATCAACTATGGTATTAAACCTTCTTTGGTTTTAAAGAAACTCCTTGAGGCGGCTGATGAAGTCAGCGAAGTTTTAAAAAATCCAGCTCCTCAAGCTTTTGTGGCTAGCTATGATCATCTAGGCCTGACCTACTGGCTAAAATTTTGGATAGAAGATTTCAGCCGAAAGAATTTAATCCTGGGAGAAGTTGGCCGCCAAGTTTGGTATAAGTTCCAACGACATGGAATCAGACTCTCTTTACCCTTAAATGAAACCTTGAAGGAAGTTTTAACTACTTTTGAACCGCAAAAAGCCCTCTCTGAAGCCAAAGCTGAACAGGAAGTTAATTTTGCTTATCTTCTTAACTCTAATTTCCTTCGCTATGAAGAAGGCGAGAAAGCTGGCGAGCTCATTCTGCCTATTGAAGAAATTATGGCTCTTGCCTCCAGAGTCAAACGAGAGCATTATTCTAAAGGTGAAATTGTTTTTCGTCAGGGAGAGAAGGGAGAGAGTTGTTATCTTGTGGCCAAAGGAAAATTGAGAGGAGAAATCCTGTGTGAGGAAAAGGGACGACAGTATTTATCTGAATTTGAAGTCAATGAAGGGGAGATTGTGGGGGAAATGTCTCTGTTCACTGGTTTACCTCGAACAGCTACCATTTTTGTAGTTGAGGAGACTGAACTTATCCGCATCACGTCCTCTGATTTTGCTCAATTATTAGAAAAACACCCTCATCTGAGTGAGGTTATAGCGGAAATAGTCAGCGAGCGAGCTCGAAAAAATCAGGATTTTCTGCAAAAAGTTCAATACCTTTCCAGCCAAGACATTGAAGCTTCTTGTAACCCTCGATCCATCATTGAAAGATTTCGACACCTTCTTGTTCTTCTTAGGGAAGGGGAGGAGGAGCGACAAAAAAAGAAGATTGTCCGACCTGAAAAAGTTAGCTAACTGGCTGGCCCAATTGAAAAGGAGTTTAGGTTTGATTTATATTGTAATTGTTCATAAAGAGTACGCCTGTAGCTCAGTAAGGATAGAGCGAGGGATTCCTAATCCCTAGGTCGTGGGTTCGAATCCCACCAGGCGTACTTTAAATTTAATGAGGAGATTAGAATGAAAAGGCGGGAGCGTAGACACTTGAAAGAGGATGAATTTGTTTCCACGATAACCAAGATCGTTCGCTTCTTTCGGCAGTATCAACGAGAAATAAAAATAGTGGCTGTCTCGTTAATAGCGGTAATTCTTTTATTGGTCCTTATCCGGGTTATCCAGGTTCGAGGTGTTAATCAAGCTAATCAGCAACTGGCGACTATATTAAAACTTAGTGAGAACCTTAGAGAAAAAATAGCTTCAGGTGAGGAAAATCCAAGTGAACTTAAAGAGTTGGAAAAAATGGCTGGGACGGGTCGCTATGGACGTTTAGCTTATATTCATTTAGCTAATTATTGGGTTGCTAAGAATGATTTGCTTCGAGCGCAAGCCTTTCTAGAGAAATTTCCAGCTCAACCCCGCGATTTGTTTTATTACCAAGCAAAAGATTTGCTCGGAGAAATTCTAATTTGGCGACAAGAGTATGATCAAGCTATTAAGCTCTATGAATCTCTGGAAAAAGAAAAAAAAATTCCTTATATAAGAGACTCTGTTTTAATTCATTTGGCTGAGGCTTTCGAAAAGAAGGGAGACAAGAAAAAAGCTCTCGAAATTTATCGCCAATTGCAAAGTGAATTTCCCTATTCTGCCTATATCTGGAATATAGCCGACCGAATTCGTCGACTAGGAGGTTAATCGAAAGCCAAGCCTTGCCAATTGTTAAAAATAGATTATAATAATCGCATAATTTTTCTGAGGAGGCGTTGAAATGGCTTATAAAATCACTGAAGAATGCATCAATTGCGGAGCCTGCGAACCTGAATGCCCCAATCAGGCGATTTCGCCGGGCGATGAAATTTATATTATTGATCCCGATAAATGCACTGAATGTGTTGGGGCTTTCGACCAATCTCAATGCGCTGCCGTTTGTCCGGTTGATGCCTGTGTGCCTGATCCTGATCATAAAGAAAGTCGGGAAGAACTCATGGAGAAGTATCGCCGTCTCCATGCCGGTTAATTTCCTTAATTAATTTTTTCTTGATATCCGAGGGATGGAGGAAGGGGGGGAGAATTCCCTTCTGAAAATGCTTATAGGGAAGAGGAAAAGCGTATGGCTTAATGTTGGTCTCTTCATTTTGACTATCTTTTCGACCTTCTTGGTCGGTCTTTCCTGGGGAACAAGTTTTGAATTGGCTGAAGATTTGGCTGTTTTACCGGCGAGTGAAATTGATTTTAATTTATGGCTAAATTCTAAGGTATTTTGGCTAAGTGGGCTTTACGTTTTTGTTCTTATGACTATTTTAGTGGGCCATGAGCTTGGCCATTATTTAACTTGTCGCCGCTATCAGCTTGAAGCTACCTTGCCTTATTTCATTCCAGCTCCTACCCTTGTGGGGACTTTGGGGGCCTTTATTCGGATTCGATCTCCCATCACTCGAAAAAGTCAACTTTTTGATATCGGTTTGGCAGGCCCTCTTACTGGATTTTTCCTTTCTGTTCCTGCTTTGGTTTATGGAGTGGCTAATTCGAAATTGGTGCCGTCTTTACCTCAAGAGGGAACCATCTATTTTGGCGAGCCTCTTTTACTTAAAGGGGTAGAGAAGCTTCTTTTCGGAACTATTTCAAATGATTATGACTTAGTTCTTCATCCAGTCGGTATAGCCGGCTGGGTAGGTATTTTAATAACGGCTTTCAATCTTTTTCCAGTGGGGCAATTGGATGGTGGTCATATCGCCTATGCCCTTTTAGGAGCTAGATCTCGAAAATTAGGCAGATTTGTCTTAGGTCTTTTCATTATAATGGGTCTCTTTCTTTGGGTTGGTTGGCTTGTCTGGGCCGCCTTAATTTTTGTTCTTGGTTTAAAACATCCCCAGGTAACAGATGAGTTAGAAAAATTGAGTCCTGGTCGGCGAATCCTAGGTTGGGTAGCAGTGGCTATTTTCATCCTTTCCTTTATTCCTGATCCAATCAAGGGATACAGTTTTCTTGATATAATCAGAGCCAGAAGATAGAAAGGATAGGATGGTCGAGATTTTCACAAAAATTGTGGAAAAACTGTGGAAAAGGGCAGGTGATTAAGCCCAAAACAATCGGAAATTCTTGAGATTATGGCAAAGTGCACAGAAACTCGTCACTTAACAGGGGAAAGATCGGATTAATCTGTAACTTATTGAAAATAAATAAATTAAAGAAAAGATATGGAAACAGATAAGACTCTAGAGATTAGACTTAAGAAGCTAAGACTAGAATTTAATCGTTTAAAGCAACTTTATCACGAAGGTAAATTAAGCCAAAGGGAGTTTGTGGCCGAATTGAAGAGGCTGAGAGTCAAGGATTACGAAGGAAAGTATTGGACAATAGGCGCTCAAAGTGGCCGATGGTATTATTTTAATGGTCTTCACTGGGTTCAAGCTGAGCCGCCCGTAAGGGACGAAATTGACCAAGAAGGACTTGATTCAGAATTATTAAGGGAAAATTCAGCTTTTTTAGGAAGAAACGAGCCTGAAGAGGTTGGCGGAATCTCAGAGTCCTTGCTTATTTCCCCCGAAGAAGCCTCTTTAAATTTAATCTCTAAAGAAATAGAACCAAGAAAACAAAAATATTTGCTTGTGGCCCTTCCTTTAGCTCCCACCGCTCTTTTTTTCGGCGGTCTAGGGTTAATTTTCGGAATTATCGCCGGAGCAATTGCTGGTTCAACCCAATTTTTTCTTGATTCCTTAAGTTTTCTGCCACTTTTCCTTCAGGAAATTATGGGTAAATTAACTGGTGGAGTTATTTTAGCTGTCGGAGGTGGTTTGACCGGTTTTATCGCCGGTTCAATAGCTGGATTCCTACTTGCCTTTCTCTTTAACCTTACTTCATCCTTTACGGGTGGTCTAATGTTCAAGGTAAAAGTTAAGAGGTTGGAAAAAGAATAAATTACTTTTTTACCTTACCTGTTGCTTCAATTGGCAAAGAGCATAATATATTTGGCCAAGGGAAAGGGATTCGTCGTTGGGAGAATAACGTAATGGCCGGAGGACCTGGAAGCCCTCGTGGCGGAGCAATTCAGTAGTCATCATGGTCAGCCATCGATTCAAAAAGACCCCACCCCCTATAACAATAACTTGAAAATGGAAATCTTGATAGAGATGTCGGCAAACATCAACTATAATCTCGGCTAAGGTTCGATGAAATTTTGTGGCCATCTTTTCTAAAGACTCTCCTTTATGTCTATCTCTGATGATGGCTTCAAATAATGGGGCCAAGGAAATCTCCCAGGGATAATTATTTTTTTTGATTTTATAGGGATAAACTTCATTACTCTGGGCTGAAGCCAAAGTCTCAAGCCTCATGGCCGCTTCGGCCTCGAATTCTAATTCTTCAGGAGCAACTCCTAGAAGCCAAGCCACCGCATCAAAAAGACGCCCACAGCTTGAAGTCAAAGGAGAATTGATCTTTTTTCTGATAGCTTCGAGAACAATCTCGATTTTGGATTTTTCTACCTTAAGTAAAGAGGCGAGACGATTTGATTCTGGCTCCATAAAGGTTAAAAGATGAGCCAGAGCCATGCGCCAGGGCTGTCGAGCCGCTAAATCACCTCCTGGTAGAGGCACGTAAGCAAAATGAGCAAGGCGCTTGAATTCAGCGCCAGTCGCTAAAAGAAATTCGCCACCCCAAGCAGCACCGTCTGTCCCATAACCGTAGCCATCAAAAGAGATACCCAAAACTCTTGTTTCTGGAGGCAATCGATGTTCTAAAAAGGAAGCTAAAATATGGGCGTAATGATGTTGGACTTGAAAATGAGGTAAACCTGTTTTCCGGGCATAGAGGGTAGTTCTAAAATTGGGATGGAGATCGCTGACGATAACAAGGGGTTTAAAATCAAAAAGTTTGAAAAAGTGGTTAATTGTTTCTTCGAAATATAAATAATTTTCATATTCATCAAGATCGCCAAGAAATTGGCTTGTGACCACCGTTCCCTTCTTATAAATAGAGATCGTAACCTTTAATTCCCCACCAACTGCAAGAATGGGTGTATCAATTTTGAAAAGGGAATCTATTCTTTCTGGATAAGGAACAAAACCTCGAGCTCGCCGAAGAAAAAGGGGTTCATTGGCTACAATTTTAAGAACAGAATCATCAGCCCTCATGGCAATCGGTCGGTTATGAGTCAATAAGTAATCGCAAAGTTCAGCAATCCCTTCTTTTTCCTCTTTAATAATTGGAGCATCTTTTCGATTGGAGCTTGTGGCCACCACCAAATCGATTTCCTGAAGAAGGAGATGGTGGAGAGGGGTGTAGGGTAACATCAGGCCAATTTCTTTAAGATGCGGAGCTATTCCAGGTAATTCTTCTTTTTTTTGAAGGAGAATTATTGGTCTTGAAGCCGAGGTTAACCATTCCTTTTCTGTCAAGTTGACCAGAGCGATTTTTTCGACGACTGAAAAATCCCGAGCCATAAGAGCTAAAGGCTTAAAGCGGCGAGCTTTAATTTGGCGGAGTCGGCCAATGGCTTTTTCGTTTCGAGCATCGGCCATCAAGTGAAAACCACCAAGGCCTTTGACTGCGACAATAAAGCCATCTTTGAGGAGCTGAGCTGCCTTTGATATCCCTCCAGATATTATCTGTCCAGAAGCGGCCTCAACAAGTTGAACCTGTGGTCCACAAATAGGGCAAGCAATTGGTTGGGCATGAAAGCGGCGATCAAGGGGATTATGATATTCTTCAGCGCAAGACGAACACATGGGAAAAGAGGCCATAGTAGTTCTTGACCGGTCATAGGGGAGGTTTTCAACAATAGTGTATCGTGGGCCGCAATTGGTACAGTTAGTAAAGGGATAGCGATAACGCCTTTCGGCCGGGTCCATAATTTCTTGATAGCAGTCATCACAAGTAGCTACATCAGGAGAAATGAAGGCAAAAGTTTCCTCAGATTTAGAAGTCGAAATGGAAAAATTCGGCCAATTTTCATAATTATCAGGCTCAAGATTAATTTCTTCTAGACTAGCTAAAGGTGGTTTGTCCTTTTTTAAGGCGGAAAGAAATTCCAAGAGCCGCTGAGCATCAAATTTTTCAAGATGAATTTCTACCCCTTGCCCTGTATTTCTGACCCAGCCAGTAAAAGCCAGCCTTTCGGCCAGGCGATGGATAAATGGACGGAATCCGACCCCTTGAACTACTCCTCGGATAATTATTTTTATGGCCTGGAGAGAAGCCAATTGGTCAAACTTAAGGAAATTGAATTCAGAATTTGTCTCTTTTGGACCCACTTTCTTGAGCCTTCTTTTTCTGTTTTTCCAGATAACTATATAGGCAGCCACAATAATCCTGGCGATAAAGTCCCAATTCTCGACTTAAAGCGACACTCTTAATGAAGCCATCCTTTTTTTTAAAATCAGCTTTAAGGAAATTGATTTCGTATTTTTGAGCCAGATTGTCGCCAAGAAAATTCAGGGTCTGACTTTTTTTCCAGGGGCTCAAACTCATGACTGTAGTAAAAAAAGGAAATTTATCAGCCAAAGCTCTGAGAGCGGTTTTCTCTAATCTTAAAGCATAGCAGACTTCACAGCGACGACCCATTTCTGGCTCATCTTTTAAATTTTCTGTAAGCTGAAGAAAATTTTCAAAATCGGGTTTTTCTTCAATTAAGGGAACCTTGAGCCAATTGGCTACCTTGACCATTTCCTGATAGCGAAGAGAGTACTCTTCAGGGGGATAAATATTGGGATTATAGAAAAAAGCAGTAGGTTCATAATTTTGCTGGAGTAGGCGAAGTACGTAGGCCCCATCTGGAGCACAGCACACATGGACGAGAATTCTTTCTCGCGTCACTTTTCCATTATAAGGGAAAAATGAAAACTGTAAAGAGATTAAGACGTTGCTCGAGATAGCTAAGCTTAGCTTTGGTAATGTCTATTTTATCGTAAAGAGGAAGCAATTCTGGGTGGCTAACCCGTTGAGTGTCGGTGATTTTGCCTAGAGTAATTAACAATGTTGTAGTTCGTTTTTCCAAAGCATTGAGCTTATGTTCCAACTTCGCCCTTTTTTTTGGCCAAAAATAGGGAAATTTTAAGCTCAGCTTATCTTCAGAGAGAGATTTTATCGGGGAATTATTTGAGTAAGGAAATTTCCTCTTTTGATCGACTTGGGGATGGTCTGATGGGGAAGATAATTGAGCTAGAATTTCCTCCTTTTTCCTTTCAAGGACTTTAAGGCTTTTTACCAAAGCTTCGGTGCCCACAACGTTCAGCTCATTTTTATAGGCAATTTTTCCAACTTCCAGCCAAAGCTTTTCTTTTCTTTTGTTCTCTCTTTTCATTTGTTGTTGAAGATGAATCTGTAGGGAACGCTTCTTTGTCCTAAGAAAGAAAAAATCAATTCGTCGTCTTAGCTCTTTATTCCGGAGAAAAATGAAAAAAAATAAGAGGCCAATTAAACTAAGAAGAAACCAGAAAAGCCAGAAAGGTAAGCCCTCGTTATAAGGGCTGGACTCTATTGGGTAAATATAGGGTAAACTAACTACGGTCATTGCCTAAATTTTGAATGTGACCGGTCAATGGTCTCAATTTTTTCTCCGCTTAATGTCTTTGATTAATTGATTCACCCCCAAGGTATCTTCTTTTTTTATCTTTTCAGTCAATCGACCGTTAATAATAAATTCATAATTATCAATACCCCATTGAATTAAATCAAGGGCAGCTCTTAAATTTTCTTCAAAAATAGGTTGGATATCACTTTCGCTGTTAAAAAAACCCCCATAGAGGATATCGATCGGGGGTAGCTCAACGGTGAAAGCAGGAATCCCAGCTACTCCATAGGCCCAATCAGTGGTGTCACCATTAGTCAAATAGAGGAGAGAACTTGCCTGACCAAAGGCATAATATCTTCCATAGACACTGGTCATCAACTCAGACATTCTTTTAGCTAAATTGAATAGAAGCTGGAATTTATCAGCTGGGTTGGTGGTAAAACCCCAGGGGAAAAGAATCACTTGGGAGTAGCTATGGTAACTAACTAACGCTTGAAAAGGAATTCTTAGGAAAAGATCGCGAACGGCTCTGGTTTCTGGCTCAGAAAAGGGAGCTGTTCCTCGATAAATTTCTGAGGCCGGATTGGGGCTTGAACCTTTATTGTCTATTCCCCAGTTAAAGCCGTAATTACGATTGAGATCTACTCCAAAGGAGCCATCACTATTTAAGCGACGATTCTTTCGCCAATAACGGTAAAATTTAATGGAATACTCAAGGCCATCAGGATTAACCAGAGGCACGATCCAGATCTGACTATTATCAATTAATTTTTGGATAAGAGGATTGAGAGAATAGTTATTAACAAGATACCGGCCAAGATAAAGAGGAACTTCAACGGAAATCCATTCCCGAGCATGATGACAACCAAGAAAGAGGATTCCAGGCTCAGCTTCGTTGAAAGCTGCTTTATCACTTATCTTTAGAGCAAAGATAGATCGACCCTCAACACTTTGGCCAATTTCTTCGAGTTGACAAATACTGGGAAATTTCTGAGCCAGGCTTTTTAGTTCATTGGCCAGTTCACTGTAAGAATGATAAGCTCCATTGCCTCCTGAAAAAGGAGAGAAGGTTGAAAGGTTGGGCTTGGCCGGGGGAAAAAAGGTAGTTTCGAGGGTATAGCGCAGACCCAAATTTTGAAAATATGTTAAATCTTGAGGTTTAGCCACCAAATAAAGGCGAGTTGGGGTTTCCATGAGAAAATCCAGGAACTCAGGAAAAGAGGCAAGAATCGCCAAATTTGTTGGTGATTTTTCAAGGCTAATGATTTCAACACTTGGGAGTTCTGATTTTGAAGAGGCTGACAAAGTTAAAGCTATTAAGAATTTATCTAAGATAAACCATAATAAAAAGCCAAATAAACAAAATCTTATTTTTTCCTTTACTTTCATAATCGTCATTATTCTTTACATTTATTATTTTAAAATTCAGAATAGGGCATTCAAAGCGAGAGCACTTCGGATAGTTTGAAGAGAAGAGCCTGAACCCTTTTCTTGGCTCCAGGAAGCACCTAAGTCAAGTCGAAGCCACTTCCAGTGAAGTCCAAGCCCACTTGTTAACCCATAATAGGTTGACCGAGGAATTTTCATCGGTTGAGGATCGATCAAGAAACCCACTCTGGTAATCAAAATAAAAGATTGATGAAATAGAGTTAAAGATTGGCTGGTTTCAAGAGCCGCAGCTAGACGAAGTATATCGCGAAAATTCCTTGTTTCTTCCTGGGAAAACCATGTCAATTTATATTTTGACCAGTTAAAAAAGATAGCTTCAGCTAAGAGGAGCCATCGTTCTTTCCAAAGATAGCTCCCAGCTAAACTAATTTGAAAAGGCTTCATAAGAAAATCTTTAGCTTCATCTTCAATCGAGATTACTGTCTTTGTCGTCTCTGCTGAATATTTGACTCGACTCTGGCTTTCTTTAGTTAATTTATGGGAAGGTTCAAAGGTTAGACTGATTTTCAAGGAATTAGTTATCGAAGCTTTAAGCCCAAAACGCAGATAGAGATCTTTTAAGGAGCCCTCTTTTGAATCTAAAATTGAAATTTGATTTAGTGGCCAGGCTTCTTCTGTTTTTCTCTTGATTTTTCCTTGGGAATAATTGAAAGATAGGCCAACGGCTAGAAAATTTCCTATTTTTCGAGCTAAAGAAAAATTATAAGTTCGCAGAAAGCCTTCCTGGTTGAAATTAATCCTGTAAGTTGTTTTTCCGCCAGAGATAGATTCAGCTGAAGCTGTTGGCCGATCATAATATTCCTTTATGGCTGCACCGAAACTCAAGGACCAAGAATTTAATTTCAAGGCTAGGCCAGCCCCATCCAATGCCATTATTTTAACCCATAAATTTTGGTTTGATTTGAGGACACCAGTGTTGACTATAGCAAAACGGAAAAGGGAAGCTTGATTAATTGAGCCGTTAAAAAAGAGGCTAAGGCGAGGTAAATCAGTAAGAAGAGAAGGATTAGAAAAAGCTACGGCCGGATTATCAGCTCTAATGGTCATTATTTCCGCTCGACCTAATCCAGAAGCTGGAATAAAACCAGAGATGTTCCAGGATTTGAGAGGCGCCTCCTCTTCATATTGGCCAATTATAGTTTGGCCTGAGATTATCCAGGGAAAGAACAAAAGACCAAGGATTAGTAAAATCTTCTTTTTTACCATGTTGACTAAAAATCATTTTACTTATTTCGAATTTATTTTAAAGATTCCATCATTCAATTTTTTTTAGGAAGGGATTTGCAAACAGGTCAGGGCTATGCTATAGAGGATAAAACTATGAGGATGACGATGGAGAAGACAAAAAGACGGGTAAAAATAAGTTCCATTGGTGTTTATGTTCCACCAAAAATTCTTACCAATGCTGATTTGGAAAAAATGGTGGACACGTCGGACGAATGGATTATAACTCGAACTGGAATTAGAGAGCGCCATCTGGCTGATGAATCTCAAGCGACTTCAGATCTTTGTCTTGAAGCTGCTCGCCGCGCTCTCGATCAAGCTTCTTTAAAGATAGATGATGTTGACCTAATTTTAGTGGCTACCTCAAGTCCAGATACTCTTTTTCCCTCCACCGCTTGTTGGGTTCAAAAAGGTTTAGAAGCTACTGAAATTCCTGCCTTTGATCTTTCAGCGGGTTGCACGGGATTTCTATATGGAATGATTGTGGCGGAGAGCTTAATTTTAAATGGTACTTGTCGCCGAGTTCTTCTTATTGGAGGAGAGCTTCTATCTAAGATAACTAATTGGAAGGACCGGGCTACCTGTGTTCTTTTTGGGGATGCGGCCGGTGCAGTTATTCTTGAAGAGAGCCCGGATGAGTCAGGAATCATTTCTTTTTTCTGGCAAGCTGACGGTCGTCTAGCTGACCTTCTCTATCTTCCAGCCGGGGGAACGAGAAGACCAGCATCTGAGGAAACAGTTCGACAAGGATTACATTATATTTCTATGAAGGGAAATGAGGTTTTTAAGCACGCTGTGCGGCGGATGGGGGAGGCAGCTTTGGAGGCTCTAAAAAGAGCTGGCTTAAAACCTGAGGATGTTACTCATTTTATTCCCCATCAAGCTAATATTCGAATTATTGAAGCTACCGGTGAGAGACTGAAACTGCCACCGGAAAAAGTTTATACTAACATTGATCGTTATGGTAATGTATCGGTGGCTTCTATTCCCCTTTGCCTGGAAGAGCTTAGGGCAGGAGGAAAATTAAAAAAAGGCGATATTATTCTCATGGATGCCTTTGGGGCTGGCTTTACTTGGGCAGCTATCGTTTATCGTTGGTAAAGAAAATAACTTATATCTTGTAAAAACATAAGAGATAGCCCACTTAATTCTCTGCTTTGAGCTTTCGAAAATAGTTAAGAAGAGTGTCTTTATTGAGAAGACCAACATGCTTATATCTAATTTGACCATTCTTATCGATAAAAATAGTGGTTGGAATGTACTGACCTGGTTGGAAGTCGCGAATTATTTCTTCGGTAGCTAAAGCAATTGGATAATTAATCTTAAATCGGCGAACAAAATCTCGGAGTTCTTGGGGAGAAAGGTTATCCACTGACAAGCCAAGAATGGCTAAGCCATTGTCTTTTTCTGTGGCATAAATTTCAATGAAATCGGGAATTTCAGCCCGACAAGGTGGACACCAAGTTGCCCAAAAATTAATCAGCAAAATTTTTCCTCGATAGTCACTCAAAGTATGGACCTTGCCTTCCAGATCGCTTATTTTGAAATTCGGGGCTGGCTGAGAAACCAAACTTGGTCTTCCCTTTCCCAGTCCAAGGAAAAAAAAGAAAGAAAAGGCCGCTCCGATTATTAAAAGATAAAGGCTACCTTTCTTTAATTTCATTTACTAATATCTCCTTTTTTCTTATTTTCTCCATTATTTTCCTTTTAAGAGTTGTGGTCATTTTTGCTTAATAAACCTCTCGCTTTACCATGCCTTTTAAATTATGATTGATTTCAAACAATATTATATTTTTTTTATATTAAAATTCAAGAGTATTACTCTCCCCCAACAGAAAGCTTTTCCCTTTCTGAGGCAAGACGTAGGAGCCGGTGCCATTGCCGATCGATTCCTGCTTGAATAAGCTCAATTTCTTTTTCTGTCAAATGGCTAAATCTACCTTGAAGGCGAAGATAATCGACTACTGGCTTTTTCTCTTTTGGTTTGATGTTAATTGTATATTTTTCCCCCCATTCAACTTCAAATAAAGGAAAATAGCAGGTTTGAACAGCTAATCGAGCTAATTTGATTGTGTCTTCGGGTCGGCTTCTCCAGCCCGTTGGGCAGGGAGCAAAGATGTGGAAGAAGCGTGTCCCCTTAATTTCTTTAGCTTTTTTCATTTTACGAAAGAGATCTTCAGGATAAGCGACACTCGCGGTCGCTAAATAAGGAATTCGGTGAGCGGCCATGATGGCGACAATATCTTTTTTTGGTTGATCTTTGAAATGTTTAACGGGGGTTGTCGTTGTCCAGGCGCCATAAGGAGTGGCTGAACTTCGTTGAATCCCAGTATTCATGTAGGCTTCATTGTCATAACAAACGTAAATAATATTATCATTTCTTTCGGCTGCTCCTGAAAGAGCCTGAATTCCGATGTCAAAAGTGCCACCATCGCCAGCCCAGGCCACCACAGTAGTCTCTTTGTCCCCAACCATTTCAAGACCAGCTTTAACCCCAGAAGCTGAAGCCGCCGCTGTTTCAAAGGCACAATGAAAAATAGGTACATCAAGACAGGAATAAGGGAAAGGCCCATCGATAACCGACCAGCAACAGGCAGGAATACATAATACAGTTTTTTGGCCTAAAGCTTTAAGTACATAGCGCATAGCAAGGGTAGCGCCGCAGCCTTGGCAGGCCAAATGCCCGGGATTCATATATTCTTCTATTGGCAAGCTGAGCTTCATGGTCCTGGCTTTTTTCATTTTTTAACTCCTATCCAGATAATTTCAGCCTCTGGTGTCTCATGGCTGAAGGTGTAATCGATAATTTCCTCGAAGGTTTCAGGAGTAATATCCCGACCCCCCAGGCCCGCGATAAAACCGAAGATAGGAACTGAACTAAAACCGTAAAGGGCAGATTTTGTTTCTTGATAAAAAATACCATGATGCCCATACGAAATATTGCGATCCACTACGGCCACTTTTTTGGCTCGTCTTAAGTAATGCCGAACAATTTCAAAGGGAAAAGGCCGAAAGAGACGAATTCGCAGATTGCCAACTTTAAGCCCTCTTTTTCTTAATTTATCGACCGCAACTTTGGCCGTGGAACCAGCAGTTCCAGAAGTTACGAGGATGAGGTCAGCGTCGTCAACTTGATAAGCTTCGACCGCTCCCAGATAACGACCAAACTTTTTTTCATATTCTCGGCCAGTTTCTTCAATTATTTCGGGCACATTTTCCATAGCTTTCTGAAGTTTATACCGCAGTTCAAAATAATAATCAGGTGAGGTCAAGCCGCCAAAAGCATGGGGCTCATCAGGGGTTAAACGAAAAGCTGGTTTAAAAGGAGGCAGATAGGCATCAACTTGAGATTGTTCAGGAATGTCTACCACTTCGTAGGTATGAGAAAGACTAAAAGCATCTAGAATGATCATGGCCGGAATATACAATCTTTCCGCTACTTTGTAAGCTTGAATGACTGAATCTAAAACTTCCTGGTTATTAGCGCAATAAAATTGCATCCAACCCGTGTCGCGTTGGGAGAGACTGTCATTTTGATCAGCCCAAATATTCCATCCTGGAGCTAAAGCTCTATTAATATTACCCATGACAATAGGTAAGCGACCTCCAGCGGCCCAATGAAGAAGTTCATGCATTAAGGTCAACCCGTGGGCCGAAGTGGCGGTAAAAGTTCTTGCTCCAGCCAAAGAGGCGCCGATCAGAGCCGCCATAGCTGAATGCTCCGATTCAACTTTGATAAATTGGGCCTCAAGAGCTTTACTCGCACACATTTCGGAAAGAAGCTCAACCACCTGGGTTTGAGGAGTTATAGGATAGGCGGAGATAACTTGAACTCTAGCCAGCATTGCTCCATAAGAAAGAGCATGGTTGCCCATGATAACTTTTTTCATTTAACTTCCTCCTCCATAGTGATACATTTGGCCGGACATTCTTCAGCACAAAGACCGCATCCTTTACAATAATCGTAATCAATAACAGGGAACTCATTCTCAATAACAATAGCCGCATCAGGGCAGAATTTCCAGCAGATACCACATTGAAGGCAGTTATTTAAATCAATAAGAGGACGAATATTTCTCCAGGACCCAGTGAGGTTGAAAGCCATGGACCCAAGAGACATGGGGGTAATCGGCATGTCTTTTTCTGAATTAAATATAATTTTTTCGGCTTTTCTCTTTTTATTTTTCATTGTTTTTCACCTTAATTCCATTATAGACTCATGATTTGAGATTTTTGAAAAAATTGTGACCCTTTTTATAAGGCAATGAAAATTTAAAGCAGAGTTTTGGCTTTTTCATAGGCTTCAGTCGCGGCGCGGATATTATCTTCGGGTTTTATGGGGACTCCCTCTCTGATAGCCTCCACTAAGGATTCAAGTCGGCAAAGATTAAGAATCTTGATGACCGCGCCAACAATGGCTGTATTGACAATAGGGGTGGCTAAAGTTCCAAGCTTATATTTAACGGCAATATCGGTGGCGTTAATAGTTGCCACCCGATAAATTTCTTGAAATCTAAAATCTTCAGGTTCACGGTCTGAGTTAATAATAATTATCCCCCCTGGTTTAAGGCCAACAGTAACATCTATGGCCTCAACAAGGGTTGGGTCAACTACAACCACATGATCTGGGGTGTAAATCCGACTTTTATCGTAGATGGGCTTATTATCAATCCGGATGAATGCATAGACAGGGGCCCCTCGTCTTTCCACTCCGAATTCAGGATAAGCTTGGACATAATTACCTTCTTTGGCCAGGGCGTCAGCTAAAATCTTGGAAGCGACAACTGTTCCCTGTCCGCCTCGTCCGTGAAAACGAATTTCCATCATCTCTTTATCTCCCTTTAAGTTAAAAAGAATAGCTTTCCCATCACCTCAAGTCAAATTGATCCATTTTTTAACACCTACGAAGAGAAAAAGCCTCTTGGAAAAAAAGAGTTCGCTCAATCTAAGATTAAAGCTCAAAACTCAGAACTCGGTGGGCATGACATTCGATATTGACTGCGGCTGGCATGGAAGCTATATGACAAGGAAAAACCTCCACATGAACAGCTAAAGCTGTTACTCGGCCACCCATACCCTGAGGTCCAATCCCAAGTTTGTTAATTCTCTCAAGAAGTCGTCTTTCCATTTCAGCATAGAAAGGATCAGGGTGATGACTCCCAAGAGGTCGCCTCAAAAGAGCTTTTTTAGCCAACCAAGCGACATATTCAAAATTACCACCTATCCCAACGCCCACAATTATGGGCGGACAAGGATTGGAACCAGCTTTATCGACTGTTTCGACAACAAAATCCTCAATCCCTTCTAACCCCGCGGCCGGCGCAAACATGCGGATAGCACTCATGTTTTCAGCTCCCCCGCCTTTAGCAATGAAAGTGACTTTAAAAACGTCGCCAGGTACAACTTCCCAATGGATAAATGCCGGGGTATTATCGCTGGTATTTTTTCGACGAATAGGATCTTCCACTACTGATTTTCGGAGATAGCCCTCAGCATAACCTTGCCTGGTCCCTTCATTAATGGCTTCTCGAAGGCTGGAGAGTCCATCATCTTTCTTAAATTGGATTTCTTCACCCATTTCAACGAGAAACACTGCAAGACCGGTATCCTGACAAATACCTAGTTTTTCTTCTCGAGCAATGAGAGCGTTTTCTTTGAGTTGCCGGAAAACCTCAAGACCAGCTGGTGATTCCTCTAATTTTTCCATCGTTTCAAGAGCGGTCTGCACATCTTCCTGAAGAACAAAATTCGCTTCCTGAACGAGATTCTTGATTTTGTCTCTAACTTCAGCCAGACTTATTAACTTCATTATGACCTCCTCTTCAATAAATCAATAAATAAGGAAATTCTTAGTTTATTTCCCCCTTTTCTAGGTGTCAAGAATTAAAAGGCCATTCGTTCAGAGCAATTCAAAATAATTTTAGAGAAGGAGAGCAAAAAATATTCGTTAAATTTTCTAGAAAAGATTTAATAATTTAAAGACAGAAAAGATTAGTCTATTTGGCTTTCTTCTTTGGTTTCTGAGTTAAGTAAATTATAATAGACCTGAATAAAGCGGCGGTTATTTTCAAATCCCCAGTGTTTATTTTTAATAAGATCTTTAATGGCCTCTTTGTTCTTTTCCTTAAAAAATTTGATAAGCTGGCGATGCTCTTCAATGCATTTTTCTTCCCATTCGGGAATTTTAAGCATGATCCTGGGAAAATCGTAAAGCCGCTTTTTGAGCTGATTAACAATGTTGACGAGAACTTCATTGCCGCACAATTTAAGATGAATATTATGAAGACTAAGATTTATATCCATATATTTTTTAAAATCATCTTTAGCTAAAGCCTCAACCATCTGGTCATAATCTTTTTCCATTTGGGCTAAATCTTGGGAGGTCATCCGGTCACAGGCTATTACGGCCGCTTCTGATTCCAAGGCTCCAATTACCTGATAAATATCTTCAATTTCTTTTAAAGATAATTTTTTAACCCGGATACTTTTTCGGGGTGAGATTTCGATAAAACCTTCTTTTTCTAACTGGATTAAAGCTTCCCGAATAGGAGTGCGACTAACGCCTAATTTTTGACATATTTCCTTTTCATTGATTCTTTCGCCAGGCTTGAGATTTCCTAATTCCATTTCCTGTTTTAAATAATCCATAACACAGTCTTTAAGGGAACGATATTGAAAAGTTAATTCAGCCATCTCTTTCCTCATTTAAAAATTGTCTTAAAAATTTCTGTTAAATCATATACCAAAAAAATGTATTTTTTTTCAACTTTTTAAGTTATTGCAATTTCCTTTATTTTTTTAACTCAACTTTTATTTTAAATTTAAAACTAGGAGCTTTAATTCGGTCATTTCTTCAATGGCATAGCGAATTCCCTCTCGACCGGTGCCACTTTCTTTAACTCCCCCATAAGGCATATGATCAATTCGGTAAGTGGGAATATCATTTATGATGACTCCGCCGACCTCTAAGGCTTCAAAGGCTCGCCAAGCCTTGTTAAGATCCCGGGTAAAAATCCCAGCTTGAAGTCCATAGATGGAATAATTAACCTCATCTAGCACTTTATCGAAATCGTCATAGGCATAAACAACGACAATAGGAGCAAATGCTTCCAGCCAGGAAATTCTCCATTCAGGTTTGACATTTTCTAAAATCGTGGGTTCAAAAATGGCCCCTTGACGTCGACCGCCACAAAGAATTCGCGCTCCTTTTTCCGCTGCTTCTAAAACCCATTCTTCAATTTGTCGAGCAGCCCCTTCGTTGATCATTGGACCAACATCGGTCGATTCATCTAAGGGATCCCCCACTCTTAAAGCTTTTGTTTTAGCCAAAAAGTCAGCCATAAAACGGTCATAAATTTTTTTATGGAGGAAAAGACGCTGAATGGAGATACAGATTTGGCCAGCATAAGAGAAGGCGCCAGTCACGGCTCGAGTAACAGCGAAATCAAGGTCGGCATCGGGTTCAACCACTAAGGCCGCATTGCCACCAAGTTCTAAGGTAACCCTTTTTTTTGGAGCTTTGGCTTTTATTTCCCAGCCCACAGACGAACTTCCGGTAAAAGTAATCTTTTTTATTTTGTCATCGGTAAGGAGACTTTCAGCGGCCCGATAATCACAAGGAATGACATTGAAAATTCCAGCCGGCAAGCCAGTTTCAGCAACAATTTCGGCCAATAGGAGCGAAGTTATGGGGACTTGGGAAGCAGGCCTCAAAAGAAGGGTATTACCTGAAGCCAGCGCTGGGGCTACTTTGTGGGCGACCAAATTAAGAGGAAAATTGAAGGGGGTAATGGCCGAAATGGGACCGAGGGGAAATCGTCTGATTAAGCCCCAGCGGTTAACACTAAAAGCATTAAGATCAAGGGGGATGATTTCGCCTCCAATTCTTTTAGCTTCTTCACTAGCCAAATCAAAGGTCATGGTCGCCCGAGCAACTTCTGTTCTGGAGTCACGGATGGGTTTGCCAGCCTGGAGAGCAATAGAACGAGCGATTTCTTCACGTCTTTTTTTAAGGCCAACGGCAATTTCTTCTAAAATTCTTGCTCTTTCATAACTGGGCATTTTTCGTGCTTGGTCAAAGGCCTTAAAGGCTGCGTCAATTGCCTCTTTGACTTGAACCGGCTGGGCAAAGAAGACTTGACCCACCACTTGGCCATCATAAGGGGAAATAATTTCTTTTAAAGAATCTGATTCCCGCCATTCACCATTGATAAATAAAGGGTAAAGTTTTTTCATCAAAATTTCTCCTAAATTTTTAAAAAAATTTTTTTGATTTTTCTTTATAGGCAAGATAGAGATTTTGTAAGCAGAGAGCATCGGCTTCAAGACTGGGACTTTCGCAGATGACTCGGCCTGCCACGCCGCGATCATGAAGGGCCATTATCCATTCTTCCCAGCGAAGATCAGCTTCTTTAAGATTTAAATGTTTTATTTCCCCCTTTTCGCCAAATTCAATTCCCGAAATATGAAGGTGGAGATCATGAAGGACATCTTCGCCAAGTTTCTTCGCCACCTTATTAAGGACCCGCGAGAACTGTTGATAGCCATTGAGTTCGCCCTCCCGAGCATAGAGATGGGAAAAATCGAGACATGGTTGAAGCTCCTCGATTTCTTGACAGAGACTCAGGATTTCCTCGAGAGTCCCAAATTGAGATTTCTTGCCCATCGTTTCGAGGCGCAAGATAACTCTATTTTTTTCAGAACGCAAAATGGAAATTATATTTTTTAGGGTTTCGCTGAGAATTTCCAGAGCTTTATCAGGTGGATTGGTGCCATAAAAGCCACCATGAAAAACTAAATTACGAATTCCGCAGAGTTCGGCCAACCTAGCTGAGCTTAAAAGCTGTTCCTGAGAAGATAATCTTTTTCCCGGTTCAGCTGATAAAAAATTGATAGAGTAGGGCGCATGGGCACTTAAAATAATTCCGAGTTCCTCTGCCCGACGGCGGATAGCCATAGCTGTTTCCCGGGAGAAACGAAAACCTCGCACCAATTCAACTTCAAGACAGGAAAGACCAAGCTCTTTAAGACGGTCAAGGGCATGAAGGGTTGAAGCTGGTGAGGTACTTAGAGGAATACCCGCCGTGCCGAAGATAAGACCTTTAAAAGCAGAATTCATCGGCCTTTCCACGGGAGTCGAGAAATTGACGGACAATTCTCATTGCACAGTATTTGCCGCACATGGAACAAGCTTCGGTCTTGGAAGAGCGACGGCGACGAATTTCATCGTACTTTTTAGGGTCAATGACAAAACGGCGTTGGGCCTCCCAATCTAAGGCTTTTCTGACTTTAGATAGCTGGAGATCTCTCTCTTTAGCTCCAGGAATTCCTTTGACGATGTCAGCCGCATGGGCAGCAATACGAGCCGCAATTAGGCCTTCCTTGACATCCTCTACCGTCGGCAAGCCAAGATGCTCGGCTGGAGTAACATAGCAGAGAAAGTCAGCTCCAGCCGCCGCGGCTATGGCACCTCCAATAGCTGAAACGATATGGTCATAACCTGGAGCAATATCAGTTACTAAAGGCCCGAGAACATAAAAAGGAGCCTCGTGACAGAGTTTTTTTTCGAGCTTAACATTCATTTCGATTTGATCAAGGGGAAGGTGACCTCGTCCTTCAATCATTACTTGAACATCCCATTCCCAAGCCACCTTAACCAACTCCCCTAAAGTTAGGAGTTCTTCAACTTGCGGTCGATCAGTCGCATCAGCAATCGCGCCTGGGCGAAGCCCATCTCCTAAGCTGAGGGTAATATCGTAACGGCGCGCGATTTCGAGGAGACGATCAAAAGAAGCGAAAAGAGGATTTTCCCTGTCATGATGGAGCATCCAGGCCACATGAAAGGCTCCACCCCGAGAAACGACATCGGCTATTCGACCCTGTTTCTTCAAACGTTCCAGGCCGCGGAGAGTCAAACCACAATGGACAGTCATAAAGTCAACGCCTTCTTTAGCCTGAGCTTCAATAACAGTGAAGAGATCGTCTTCAGTCATAGCCACAATGGAACCGCGACGGTCGATGGCCTCAATGGCTGCCTGGTAAATAGGAACAGTGCCAACAGGCAAAGG
The DNA here is from genome assembly GCA_026416195.1 of Candidatus Aminicenantota bacterium. Taxonomy (GTDB): domain Bacteria; phylum Acidobacteriota; class Aminicenantia; order Aminicenantales; family CALLJL01; genus CALLJL01. The sequence continues at coordinate 66,296 of JAOAFQ010000015.1, forward strand.
AGAAGCAGCTAGGATTTGGCGTCTGATTTCTTGAAGATCACCGCCCGTACTCAAGTCCATAAGAGTATCGGCTTCATATTCAATGGCCACTTTAACTTTTTCGAGCTCAGTTTCAAGGGATGGAAAATCCAGGGAAGTCCCCAGATTAACATTGACTTTAGTTCGGAGTTTTGAGCCAATACCAATGGGTTGACGCAAATGGTGGCGAGGGTTATGGGGGATAACAATTTTACCAGCTATAAAGAGCTCAGCTAATTCTTCAGGAGATATTTTTTCCTGTTTAGCGACTTTTTTTAAGGCTGAGGTTAGCTGCCCTTTTCTTACTTTTTCTCGATGGGTCATGGTTAAATATTCTTATTTAAGATTATAGCTTAATTGACGCTCTAAACCCTGTCAAGGAAATCGCTTCGAAAAAAATTTATTCCTAAGCTGAGTAGCAAGCCTCTCTTAAAAATTAATTCGCTAAGAAAATTTTTTTAAAAAAATAATTAAAACTAATCTTTTTCCCGAAATAAGCTATAATAAGTTCGACGATGAAACCTTTGGCTTTCCTTAAGGGCTTTCAATTATATATATTTATCATCTTAATTGAACTTCAAGCTACTTTCTTAGCCTGGGCTTTCGAAAAAGAGGTTAGTCCGTCTCAACTCGACTCAAAAGTTAAAAGAGTCCTCGAAATAATTGCTCAAATGGAGAAGGCCAATCTAAGTTCTCAGTCCCGACCGCTTAAAGAAGCGATAGTAACAGAGGATGAGCTTAATGCTTATCTTGCTTATCGGATCAAAACTGAACCCTTAGAAATGGTTCAGGAAGTTAAGCTTAAGCTTTTTGAGGGAAACTATATTGAAGGACGGGTGATTCTCGATTTAAATCAGGAAAAATTGCCTGATTTTGTACCCAAAATCGCTGTCCTTTTTTTTTCGGCTACTTTCAAGATTGAAAGCGGAAAAATTTATTTTGATTTTAAAAAAATCTTTCTTGGAGCCCAAGAACTTCCAGTTAATTTTGTTTCAGAAATCATTAAGCAGATTGACCTGGCTCATGGAAATTCGCCTGAAGGTCTAAACCGATCTTATGTTTTGCCTTTTGGTCTTAAAGATATTAAGTCCAAAAAAGGTTTAGCTATTTTTTATTATTGAGGAAACATGTTGAGAATAATTGGAGGCGAGAAAAAAGGACAACGGCTTAAAATGATTAATGACCCCAAGATCAGACCAATGCCAGCCAAGTTAAGAGAAGCTCTCTTCAATATTATTCAGACCAAAGTTATTGGAGCAACCTGCCTTGATGGTTTCGCCGGTAGCGGGGCTATTGGTCTCGAAGCCTTAAGTCGGGGAGCCGCTAAAGTTGTTTTTATTGAAGAATACAGTCCAGCGATCAGAATTATCCGACAAAATGTTGAAAAATGCGGTTTTCAAGACAGAACCAGGATAATTCAAGAAGAATTTAACCGAGGGGTTATTCGCTTAGCCAAGGAAAAAAAGTCTTTCGATCTGATTTTCATCGACCCGCCTTATGAGCTTCTCAAAGAAAGAAATCCTCTTAAAGTAATAAAAAAAAGAGGAATTTTAAAGCCTAATGGTTTGGTCATTCTTCGTCATTTTAATAAGATTGTGCCTGATCTTCGTTTTTTTGAACGGTTTCGTTTAGTTCGCTATGGCGATGATGTTATTTCCTTTTTCCGCCATCGCCACGAGGAAAAGAAGGAGTTAAATCAGGGGAGAGAAAGAGAGGCTGAAGGGGTTGACCCGGAAAAAATGAGACAAGAGTCAAAGGAGATAAATTAAAGTCAAAAAGGGGAATTGAAAGTGGAAGATGATAAGACAAAAAGAGAGACTCAAGGGGAAAATTTATCTTTTGAATTGAGGGGAGATGAAATCCTAGCCAATTTGGTGGAAAAGGCTGGACCGAGTCTTTTTCTTGGCCGATATAGCCTCTTCGAGGTTAAAGCATTATTAGCCAGAAAGAATTTTTTTAAAGAAGCTCGGCGTCGAGGCCTTTGGCCCTTGGAGTTTTCCCTTGATTCTTCTGAATATCCGGTGCAAAGAATTCAGATTTATTGGGAGAAAAAAGTCCAAGAAAGACTTATTGTTGATCTCAAAATTAAGGAAGGGCCTTTTCCTCTGACCTCAAACCGCAATTTTCATCCGATTTTAGAAAAAGGAGCCTTCCTCCATTTAGAATGGCTGACGTTGCAAAATCCAAAGCTTGATTTTAATAAGTCGAGACCAGCTTTGCCTGGTCAAGCGCGGCCTGGACTAGGTTTAGGGAAAAAAGTAGTTGATCTTTTCGTTTACTTAGCTCGTCTTCTTGACTGTGATGGGATCTTAGCATTTCCAGCTTATTTTCATAACGCTCTTCTTTTTTCCCGATATTTTCATTTTATTAACCCGGCCAAAGAAGGTGAAATCCTTGCTATTAGAACCGGTTTAGCCTCCATTCCCTTTAAACAGCTAGCCTGGATTGTTTTCCTCAACTGCTTGCGGCTTGATGGTCGAATTTATGAATGGCGGGCTGAAGAACAGGTTCTGCCTCTTGTTGATGAATTAAAGGAATATTTCTTGAGTAAGAAATATCGGTTTGAGGTGATAAAAGCCAGCCAAAACCGACTGGTTGAAGTTGATTGGGAAAGTTTTAAGCGTTATCAGATCTCAATTTCGGGTGAAGTCTCCAGTCTCATTGCTGATGAGAGTTAGATTTGTTATAATTTTTATCTTAAGGAGAGAATTATGAAAGAAGGAATTCATCCTGCTTATGATGAATGTACAGTTATTTGTGCATGCGGTAATACCTTTAAAACTCGCTCAACCAAAAAAGAAATTCGAGTAGAAATTTGTTCTCAGTGTCATCCCTTTTTTACGGGTAAACAGAAAATAGTTGATACGGCTGGTCGAGTGGAAAAATTTAAGAGGAAATACCGCCAGGCCCGTCTTGGAAAATAAGCCGATGCTGGCTGAACTTGATCGATTAGAGAAAAAATATCAAGAACTTCTTAATTTGCTCGCTGATCCAAACCTGGCGACCAATCCTCAAAAAATAAAAGAAGCGGCCAAAGAAAAAGCTGAGCTGGAACCTATTGTTCAGAAATACCAAGAATACAAGCGCTTGCGTCAAGCCTTGGCCGAATCCAAAGAAATTCTTGATGACCCTAAAGCTGATCCTGATCTTAAAGATCTGGCTGAAGCAGAAATTAAGGAGTTGTCCCGCGAAGAAAAAAAGGTAGAAGCTGAACTTCGCCAAATGTTATTACCTCGAGACCCTTATGATGGTAAAAATGTTTTTTTAGAGATTCGGGCTGGCGCTGGGGGAGATGAAGCTACCCTCTTTGCTCAGGATCTTTGTCGAATGTATGCTCGCTATGCTGAAAGTAAAGGTTGGGAATGGGAAATAATGGACCAAAGTCTGAGTCCTATCGGTGGTTTCAAAGAAGTTATTCTCAGCATTAAAGGGAGAAATGCCTATTCGTTTTTAAAATATGAAAGCGGAGTTCATCGAGTTCAGCGAGTTCCGAAGACTGAAGCTAGCGGTCGCATTCATACTTCTACGGTAACGGTGGCCGTACTGCCTGAACCAGATGAAGTTGAAGTTAAGATAGATCCTAAGGACTTAAAAATTGAAGCCTTTGGGGCTTCTGGCCCCGGAGGACAGAATGTAAACCGGAATTACACGGCCATTAGAATTACTCACAAACCAACTGGTATCGTCGTCAGTTGTCAAGATGAAAAATCACAACATCGGAATAAAGAAAAAGGTCTGCGGATTCTTCGGGCTCGTCTTTTTAATTTAGCCAAGAAGAAGCAAGAAGAAGAACTGGCCAAGGCAAGACGAGCTCAGGTAGGAACTGGTGAAAGAAGTGAAAAGATAAGAACTTATAATTTCCCGCAAAATAGGGTAACTGACCATCGCCTTGATCTGACCTTTCATAATTTACAGGCTATCCTTGATGGCGAGCTCGATGACTTGATTGAAAAGTTAGTTCTTCATTTTCAGATGAGAGAAATCGATCAGCGAGCCTCTTTTATTTGATCTTAAGAACCTTGATCAAAACTATCCGAGATCTCTGGAAACAGGGTTATGAGGAGCTTAAATTTTTTTCTCGGCCTGATCTTGAAGTTCGATTACTTTTAGAAAAAGCTGCTTGTTGGGATTTAAAAGATATTTTTCTTCATCTTAATGATCCTTGCCCATCTGATCTAGCCCGTCGCTTCAAGCGACTTTGTCTTCAAAGGAAAAAGGGTTATCCATTGGCCCTTCTCCTCGGTTGGAAGGAATTTTGGTCAATGCCTTTTAGAATCAAAAAAGGAGTTTTTATTCCTCGACCTGAAACCGAAACATTGGTGGAATTAGCTCTCCAATTGCCTTGGCCCGAAAATGGACTGGTCGCTGATATTGGAACAGGTTGTGGGACTATCGCTTGCGCGATAGCTAAAGAAAGACCAAAGGCTAAAATCATCGCCACGGATATTTCTCGGCGAGCTATCCGCTTAGCTCAAGAAAACGCTAGGCATCTTCATTTGAAAAATATAGCTTTTTTTTCTGGCTCTCTTTTTAATTGCCTGTCTTCCCATGGCTTGGGAAAAGAATTTGATCTTATTATTTCTAACCCTCCTTATGTAGCCGAATCCGAGTGGTCATCTCTTTCCCTTGCGGTTAGAAATTATGAGCCTAAAAGAGCTCTAGTGGCTGGCCCGACTGGACTTGAATACATTTTCAAATTGATCGAAGGAGCTCCCTTTTTTCTCCGACCGGGAGGCTTTTTGGCTTTTGAATTCGGTTTTGGTCAGTTGGAGGCTATATTAACTTTTTTAAAAAAACAAGGTTGGAGAGAAATCCAATGGAAAGAAGATTTGGCGGCTGTTCCCCGAGCTCTGGCCGCTCGCTGGGGTTAATCTTGATCAAGAAACGCAAGATTATCAAAAGCTGGTAAAACCTTAGTTGTTTCAAATCTTATTTTTTCCCATTCTTTTAATTCAATTGAACAGAAAGCATTAACAATAGCTGGATCAAATTGATGGCCCTTGGCGGCAATAATTTCCTTTTTAGCTGCCTCAAAACTTCTTGGCTGACGATAAGGACGATAGGAAGTTATTGCATCCAGCGCATCAGCCAGAGCAAATATTCTGGCTTCAATCGGGATTCTATTGTTTTTTAAACCAAAGGGATAACCACTTCCATCATAGCGTTCGTGATGATAAAGAACAATATGACCAACCGTTTGGTCCAGATTGATTTCCTTAATTAGCCCATAGCCGACGGTAGGATGAAGTCTGATTTTTTCCCATTCGGCCCCAGTGAGTCGATCAGGTTTTTTCAGAATAGAGTCAGGAATAGCAATCTTGCCTACATCATGAAGTAAGGCTCCTTGATGAATATAATTGAGATGCTTGCGGTCATTGATCCCTAAAAGTCGAGCTAAGGCCAAGCAATACCGAGCAACAATTTTTGAATGGCCGAAAGTTTCGACATCTCTCATATCCAAAGCAGTCATGAGATTTTCTAAGGTGGCATTATAAATACCTTGAAGCTCCTCCATTCGGTTGATGGTTTTCTGTCTAATCAAATTGATTTGCCTTAATTCTATTTTTTTTTGAGCCAGTTGCCGTTTTAAGCTTTCTTTTTGAATTTCATTTTGCACTGCCGCAAGTAAAGCAGGCCAATGATCCAGACTGACGACTTGATTGACCAATCCTTCTTTAATTAATTGAATGATCTTTTGGCTTGGGTTAGGCGGAGCGACTAAAATTAGGGTGAGATGACCAAAGATTTTTCGAGCTTTGGTGATGACCTCAGGCCAAAAATTTTTAAGGTGATTGACTGTCCAGATGATAATTAAGAAATTTTTTTTCTCAGGATTTAGCTTAAATAAATCTAAAGGCGAAGAAGGAAGACGAACCTCAAATCCCTGAGAAGATAGAAAATCTTCAAGCTGTTTTGCTCTTTTTTTTTCACCATCAATAAGATAGAGAAGAGGCACAAAATTTATTTCTAAATAATTGACTTCGTTCATTTTGCTCGGGTTGTTTTTATTCATACCTTCATTTATACTTTAGAAAGGGAATCGATATCAAGAAAAGAAAAATATTCCACCCCCCTAGGTGAGATGGGAAAAAAGAAATCATCCCTGTAATCGCCTCCAAAGGTGATTGCTAAACTATTTTTTATCGGGCTATATTTGGCTAAAAGATATTGGAGATTCAAATCCAGAAGGGAAGGTGAAAAGAGTTTAGTGAGGTCGATTTTACCCATAATGGATATTTAAAAAAGGAGGTATACTTATGGAGGGAAAAGATGTTAATCCTACCTTGAAGATTCCTTTGCTCGAAGAGGTAGAAAAAAGGTTAAATGAGTTGTTGAGACAAAAAAAGGAAGCTATAGAGAAAGAGCTTGAGGAGAAAATCAGGCGAGAAAGGGAAGAAGCCGAAAAAAAGATAAGACAAATTGAAGAGGAATTTAATAAAGGAAAAGAGCTTCTTGAGGATTATCATCAGATTTTGGCTGACTTTGAAGCCGAGAGACAGCGACTTCAGAAAGAAATAAAAGAACATTTCGAACGGGTAATTAAACACCAAACCGAAATTGAGAAGCTGGCCTCTTTGACCCTTGAAGAAATCAAAGAAGTGGAGATCTTGAACAAGCAGTTGGAAACTTTAGAAAAGAAAAGTGGAGAAAAAATTACTCTTATTCGCCAACAAATAGAAGAGAAGTATGGCTTAGTTACTGAAATTCCAGAAATTCCGGCTGAAGAAGAATTTAAATTTAATCTTGAAAAAGAATTAGCTCGCCTAAAAAAAATAAAAGAGTTGTTAGCCGAAGAGAAGTTTTCGGTAACCCCAATTGAAGAAAGTCGGGCAGATCTGTCAGGGCCAGCCTTGGCCGAAGAGACGGTGTTAGCTGGAGAAGTTCCTCTTATGGAAGAAGAACCAGAAGCTCTAACTAAGAACAATTTAAGTGGCCAGACTTCTTTAGTCGATTTGGACAGAGAACTTCCCAAAAAAGAACTGACAATAGCTCAAGAGGAGATGGCTGCCGTTGAAGAGGGGTTGCCGGAAGAATCGGAAATGGAGACTCAGGCTGAGGAGGTTATTGAGACTTTTCAAGAGGTTTATGAGCGATTAGAACGCTTCCGCCAGGTTCATTCGGAAGGAAATGGTGAAGTTGCCTATTTTGAAAAAGGTGAGATTAAAATCATCGATGTGGAAGGCCTGGTGGCGGCAATGAATGAAGCGATTGAAGCCTCCAAAAGGCTTTATCAAAAACTGGCCCAAACTGATTCTCCTAAAGATCATTTCTTTATTAAACAGGAAATTATCAATCAACAAGAAATCCTAAGAAAGCATCTGCTTCATGTCATAAAGCTCTGTGAAAAAGAAGGCTTCCTTCTACCTGCTTTCACTGAAAAAGTAATAAATGTTAATCTGCTCCGTGATCTTTTAGAAAGGCTCAGCATTGAGAATTGGAGTGACGACAGTGACTTTCAATCAGTAACAGAATATATTGAAAATTTGAAAGAATATTTTTATCAATTAATCACCCCTCCGGTGAGTTATCTTAAGGCTTTGCTCTTAGAACTAGGAGATTTTTAACTTGGATTTTTTGACTAATTAATTGACGACGGAAGATTTGTTGACGACGGTTAGCAAATAATCTTCTAAGATTTTTTGGATAGAAGGTGAGGGAAAGGAAAATTCGATTCCAGCCTGAAAAAGAGGAGGAAAATCGGTTGTTTTTTCCAGGTAGACAACCCGTCCGTTAAGCTGGCAGGCTCTGTCCTCCAAAATTATGGTCAAATTTAAAGGCTTATCCGCTGGTAGATCAGAGGAGAGGCAAATTTTGGCACCGCCGAGCCCAATATTGATCGTTTTAGTTACTTTTATACCTGACTCATCAATTATAAGGATGGGAGTGGAGATAAAATGACGAACATGTCGTCTTTTTTCCGTAACTTCCTTTTTTTCTTGGAAATTAATTAAAGCCCATTTTTGCCGCTGTTCATCCTCTGGCCAGAAAGCACAAATCCGATTTTTTTGGGGTAAGTCTTCTTTTCCCTGGATTTCCCCAGGGATAACTCTTTTACCTTTAGCTTCGGCTAAAGCCATATCAGCTTCACTGACCAGTTTTTTTAAATCTTGTTTAGTCAAAGAGGGTGAAATTTTTTCCTGGCGAAGCAGAGTTACCCCAAAACTCATCGTTAAATTTTTTCGTGGCTGATCTTCTTGGTAAGGAAAATAATGTTTCTCCACATTTTTTCGAATTCTATCGGTCAGTTGAAGTGCCTCCTCCAGGCTTTTAACTCCGGATAAAAAGAAAAGAAACTCTTCTCCCCCATAGCGGCAAAGGAGGTCCCCCTCCCGGATCGAGGCTTTAAGGACCGCTGCTAACTCCCGAAGGAGTCGATTACCGGCCTCATGGCCGTGGAGGTCATTATAATTTTTAAACCAATCGACATCGCCCATGACGACAGCACAATGGCCAACATCGATTCTTCTCTTGCATTGATTGTGGATTTTTTGAAGGATTTTTTCAAAGAAGGGTTCAGGACGGAGTAAGCCAGTAAGAGGGTCATATTGAATCAAATTAAGTTTCGTCATAGCCATAGAGATGTGTTCAGAAATAGTTCTTAAAAGACGCTGATCATCGGGGGTAAAGCCAGAGGCTGTTCTTTCTTTGCTATGTTTGTTATAGGCTTCAATCACACCAATTACTTCTCGATCGTGCATAATAGGTACAGCCAATAAATTTTTTAAAGGGTTTCTCAATTGCTCTTGATATCTAATGGAAAAACGAGAGTCTATTTCGGGGGAACTTATATTTATTTCCTGGCCAGTTCTAGCAACAAAAGCGGCAAAATCATCAGCTGATAACAGGACATTATATGGAGCAAAATCAGGATGAGACAGAAAGGCATCTTCAAAGACAAGAGGCTTTAAATATTTACCCAAGGTTTCACTTTCATCGAGAATGTAAAAAGTTAGGCTACTAGCTTTTATTATTTCTTTGATATCGTGAACACAGTCAATCAAGCTACTCACATCATCGGCAGCATAGATTTTCTTCAAAATCTTTTCGATTTTTTGTTTTTCTTTTTCAGCCAGAAAATACCTTAGCTCCCATGAAAGACGAGTTTCGAGTTCTTTTAAAACTTTCTGTTTAAAAAAGGTTTTGATTTCAAATATTTCTCGGGCGAACTTATTTAATTGATCCGCTTGAATTTTTGAAGTTATAGTTATTGAGGAGCGAGATGAAGTTATTAATTGAAGATTATTAAGAGCGAATCTAAGCCGACGACGAAAAATCGTCCAATCTTCCTGTGTCGATGGCCAGAGCTGGATTTCTACTGGTTGGTTCTCCGGCCAGCTTTGGAGAGCTTGGCGAAGTTCCTTTTCATTACTAGCAATAAGGAAAAGAGGAGTTTGAGGGGAGACTATTCCAGCTAAAGATGAAAAATCTCCTTGCGCTGCTTCAGCGATGATTAAATTTAAATTAACTTGACGGCATATTTGGAGAGCTCGGCCAACCCAGCTACTTTCAAAAATTTCGACCTCATTATTAAAAAGTTGTCTCAATGTTTCTCGAACGCAACGGCGATGATGAAGAATGAGAACCTTAATTTTTTGGACCTCTCGACTCACCCGCTTAACCTTTCCCTTTCTCTTTTAGGGACCAACCCTTTCGAAGCTGTTCGAGGCATTTTTAAGATTAAATTAATTATTTTTTTGAGTCAATCCCTTAATTAATTTTTTTTTAAAAATTTTTAATGTTTTAAACTTTTGTTTTAGCTAATTGGTTATGCTATAAATTTCTCGAGGAAAATGGTTAGAGTACGTTTTGCCCCAAGTCCAACGGGCTATCTTCATGTTGGGGCCGCAAGGACAGCTTTGTTTAATTGGCTTTTTGCCCGCCATGAAAAGGGAGTATTTATTCTAAGAATCGAGGATACTGATGTAAGCCGCTCATCCGAACAAATGAGTCAAGTTATTATGGAAGGCCTGCTCTGGTTAGGTCTTGCTTGGGATGAAGGTCCCATTTTCCAGTCTAAACGGCTTCAAATTTATCAAGAGAAAGCTCTTTGGCTACTCAATCAAGGAAAAGCTTATGAATGTTTTTGTTCGCCTGAGGAAATTGAGACCAGAAAAAGAGAAATCGAGGCTCGAGGTGGAGTTTGGAAATATGATCGTTACTGCTGGCGGCTTAGCCTCGAGGAAAAAGAAATGAAAAAAAAAGAAGGCCGAAAAGGAGCCATCCGTTTTCTTGTTCCCCCAGGTCGAACTCAATTCAAAGATCTCATTCATGGGGTAATTTCGGTAGATCATAGCCAGATCGAGGATTTTGTTCTTCTGCGAAGCGATGGCTTGCCTACCTATCATCTTTCAGTTGTGGTCGATGATTTAGACTCTAGAATAACGCATGTGATTCGGGGCGATGACCACATTACCAATACTCCTAAACAGATTTTACTTTATCAAGCCTTTGGGGCGACCCCTCCAGAATTTGCTCATTTACCCTTAATCCTTGGCCCAGATCGTAAGAAATTAAGCAAGCGCCATGGAGTCACCTCTCTACTCCACTATCGAGATCAAGGGATTTTGCCTTTAGCAATGTTTAATTTTCTTGCCCAAATGAGTTGGTCACCTGGCCCAGAAGAAAGGATTTACTCAATTGATGAGATGGTGGCTAATTTTTCCTTGAATCGAATTAGCAAAAATAGTCCAATCTTTGACTTGAACAAACTTGAATGGCTCAATCGTCGGTTAATTAAAGAAATGAAGGCTGAAGAACTTTTGATCTGGTTGAAACCAGAGATGGAGAAGAAGGGGCTATGGCAGCCTTCTTTTGAAAAAGAAAATTGGGCTTGGTTTAAACGAGTACTCGATTTAATCAAGGGGCGAAGTCGCAATTTAATCGATTTAATTGGAAATTTAAAACCATTTATTACTGAAGATTACTTAATTGATCCAATTGGTTACGAAAAATATTTAAGGGAAGAGAAACTTCTAGAGCTTTTGCCTCGATTGCGAAAAGATTTTGAGCTTTTAACTGATTTTGTTGCTCCCGAAATTGAAAAAACTCTTCGAAAAAGGGCCGAGCAGGAAGGCGTTCAGGCTGCCCTTTTCATCCATGCTCTACGAGTTCTTACCTTGGGCAAGACAGTCAGCCCAGGAATTTTCGAGGTTCTTGAACTTTTAGGAAAAGAAAAAACCTTAGCTCGAATGAATTTAGAGACTGCCCGAACTAAACTGGCCGTGTCAACTGCCAACCAAAATTAAAACAAGAATAATAAAGATATGCTCGAAATAAATATAAAAAAACAGAAAATTCAGAGCCTTTTGGCCAAGGTTTCAGTCGCTAGGAAAATTGAATTTTTTCTAATTAAATTTTAATTTTTAATGGGATGTCTTTTCAAAGAAATCAGGGGGTGAAAACATGGCTAACCAAACTAAAAAAGAGAAAGTAATAAGGGCCCCAAGGGGGTCAAAACTTCAAACTAAGGGTTGGTCTCAGGAGGCGGCCTTGCGGATGCTGATGAATAATCTTGATCCTGAAGTGGCTGAAAAGCCGGCTGAACTTATTGTTTATGGAGGCACAGGCAAAGCTGCTCGGAACTGGGAGTGCTTTTGGGCGATAGTCAATTCTTTAAAAAAGCTTGAAAATGATGAAACTTTGATCGTTCAATCTGGAAAACCGGTGGCGATTTTCAAAACCCATGAGGAGGCTCCTCGAGTTTTAATAGCTAATGCCCTGATTGTACCTAAATGGGCTACTTGGGATGAGTTCAGACGGCTAGAAGCTCTAGGATTAACTATGTTTGGTCAAATGACGGCCGGAAGTTGGATCTATATCGGTACTCAGGGTATTCTTCAGGGAACATATGAGACCTTAGCGGCTGTAGCTCGGAAGCACTTTGGCGGTACGCTAAAAGGTAAATTGGTTTTAACTGCTGGTCTTGGCGGGATGGGAGGAGCTCAGCCCTTAGCGGTAACTTTAAATGAAGGGGTAGCGATTGTCGTTGAAGTTGACCCTGAGCGAATTAAACGGCGCTTGGCCACCAAATACGT
>JAOAFQ010000081.1 GCA_026416195.1 Candidatus Aminicenantota bacterium
ACCTTCTGCTGCTCAGTTAGTTCTGATCCCATCTGGGCAATGCCGTGAGTATAGGCATAAGTCTTGACGCTGGCCTCGTCAACCACAATGCCAAGCCTCTTCAGAGGTTCGATCTCGCCTGTTATCCCGGCCCTTAGCTTCTGAAATGCCTCTTCCGGATTGAGGTTGTAGAAGCTTGCCATGTCATATGCCAACTTGGTCAGGCCGGTCGATAACTCATAGGAACTTTTAGATCCTAACCCCATCGCATCGAACATGCTGTAAAAAGTGGCGACATTTTTTCTGACCTCATAAGCATTCAGTCCAAGTTGCTTTCTCAAGTCCTCAGACCAGGCCCTAGCGGCTCCGGCCATTTCTCCCATAGCGACTTCAAAGAGATTCTCGGATTCCGTGGCGTCCATTGCAGCCTTGATTGCCGCGGTGCCAATGCCAACGAGAGGGACGGTGACGGCAGCAGTCAGCGCGGTGCCTACCGTTTTAAAAGCCTTTCCTGTTTCTGCCAGCTTGGACTTAGAATCATTCAATGCCTTTGCCAGTTCAGAGACGTCAGCCGATATCTTTACAAGCAGGCTCTTGATTTCCATCACTCAATCCCCAATCTTTTTTTCAGGGCTTCGAGCTCTTCTCTGACATCTTCTCGGGTCATCTTCTTATTTTCAATCTGAAAGCACTCGGGCAGAAGGTCATTAAACTCAAGCATTCTCCCATTGTTATGCGGAGCGAGCAGAATGGACACAAACCAGGCCATCCGTATCCATTCCGCCCGCTCCCGCTCATATTCACGCTCCGCGACGCCTTCCAGAGCCGTAAAAAGTTCTTCAGGCATCAATCGCCCAAAATCTTCCCGGCGAAAGATACCCAGATAGGCAGCGGCTAATTTTCTTTGTTGCCGGAGCCAGCTTCCGGAGTATCCTCCGCCGTCGGCATGTTTTTTGGGACCTCTCCCCCCGAAACAATTTCCGCTTTAAGTTCGGGCTGCTTAAGCCCGCTCTGGGCAAAGATAGCTCCCATCACCACATCAAGAATCTTCATAATGTCAAGTTTGCCTGAACGGATGGCTTCGTTCAGCAGTTTTTTTGTCTGTTCGAAGGTTAGCGATTCATCTTCCCACTTCAGCCCCGCATAGACCAAAAATGGCAGGTCTCGATAGGTAATATTCAGCGAGGCAAGGTCTAATTCCTTCCCCTCAGCAGACCCGAAATGTTCAGAAATCAGGTCCCAGGCGTCAAAGTCGAAAATAAGCTTTCTCGGGCGGTCCAGGTCAAGCATGAATTCCTTCACGGTTCGCCTCTTTGTCAACTCGTGGATAGAGCACCGGAAAGGCTGAAGCTCACAGAAACAGTTCCAGCCTCTTTTAGGGGGCCCTTAATCGATAGCTTGCTGACCCTGAATTTGCCGCGGAAATATTTGCTGGCAGCCACAGTAAACCGCAGATCAAGCAACCTATCATTGAGATAGGCATCCTCAAGCTCGGAATATCCGACATCGCTATCCAGCATGAAATGCTCTGAAGAGATTTCCCCTGATTTGATACCGATTAGCGACTCGGCCCAGCCTTCAGAATCCTTATCAGTCACATCAATGCCCTCAGCGGACATGTCAATTGTGGCATCGGTCGCTCCGCCAACCTTAGTCCAGACTGGTGACTGTTCGGTTCCTGTGTTGACTTCGACGTAAATGTCCTTACCCTTGATTTTGGCCATGTTTACCTCCTCGCGTCTTTCAGGCTTTTCAGCCTGTAATATAGTTTCAGCTCCTTAAGGAGCTTATTATTTTCGTCCCGGGAAAATATTTTTTGGCAGGCGTGGAGATACAGCCTCACATTGTCAGTTGCGACTTCTTCCTTTGCTCGGGCAAGAATATCGTTAAGTTCATCCCTCATGTCGGCGCCATGATATTTGACCGTCACGATATGGTCTTTTTCCTCATCCATCTTTCCGCCAATGGGGATCAGACAGGGCCTTATCTCCAGCAAATCATTTTGAAACCTCTCGGTTAATATCCCTGAAATATTGATACTCTGTGGTCGGGGGGCGTTCTTTTTCTTTCCCACCTCAAACCTCCTCTATGAGATATCTGAATTTAAGAATTCCGTGCCGGGTTATGCCATCTATATCAATGATGATTTCTGACATGTCCACGTTTTCACATATCGCCCTAAACGAGGTTCCAAGCGATAACGGAACTGATGTCATGGCCTGCAGTATTTCGTCCATGATTTCAGCCACCTCCTTTTTGCCGGGATAATCTGACCAGACATGAACCGTGGCCGTAACCTCCTGGCCCGGTTGAAATTTATCCGACCAATCCCGACCATCAATTTCCCCCGCAATGATATATGGCATAGAAGCATTTTTTGGGAAATCATCATAGACTTCTCTTCCGGTAGAACTGATGATTCTGTCTCTTATGGCTTTGTGTAGGGCAAGAAATGGGGATTTCATTCTTTGCTCTCCAGGATCTTCTTGATTCTCTGAACGAAACTATCTTTTTCTTCTTCATATGAAGGACTCAGATATGGCCGTTCTTTCAGGCCTCTTTTGGCAATGACCTTGCATATCGGCCAGGCTGAATCAAAACCATGATGACGAGCCCAATCCTCCAGGGCATCAGGAGGCGGAAAATGCGGTTTCGTCCCGAACTCAACATAAGGTGCATATGGAGCGATTGAACCTATCTCGGCTGCCATTCCGCCTTGTATAGCATCAACCACAATCGAATTTTTCAAATTCCCCTCATCGATAGCCTTCTGTTCCCGCAGTTTTTTCTTGGCCTTGCTCTGGATATCAAGGGCCGTAAATAGCACTTCCCGTTTAATCCTCTCTGTTCTGGACAGAATCTTATCGAGCGATTTATCCAGTTCATTCAGGCCCTTGATTTCAACTTTGGCAGCCATCTCTCACTCCGAACACAAGAGCTCTAAAAATTTCTTTTGCTCTCCGACATCAAAAATTCCATCAATCTCGAATATCCGGTCGCCATATTTGATTCGCATCTCTGTATTAACATCCCTCCGGAACCGAATATAAACGCGGTGGGTCACTCCCGATTGAACGCTCATCGCTTCAAACTTCTCATGCGCCGAAAGCGGTTCTATCAATGCCCAGACTGAAAACGCGTCCTGCCAGACAATCTGCTTCCCACCATAGCCATCATCCAGTTTGATAGCTGCCTGAAATATCACCCGCTGGCGCAGTTCCCCTATCTCCGGAAAAGCAAATCTTCTGAATTCGGAAATGGCCATCCTATATCCTCAATACCCGATACGGCCAGCAAAGGGCAGAAATGGCATCCTGTAGTTTTTGACTTTCAACAGCTCCGCGATTTTCATATAAGATTGCCAGGGCGACTAGGATCGCCACTTTCAAAGGCGAGGGGACTTTATCGGGAGTATCGCCATATCCCGCCCTTCCCCTGATAATGAACGAGGCAAAACACCTGTGATCCGGCCAGGAATTTCCAGGTTTTAATCTAATGCGTCCGACCTGATCCCGCGAGATATCAACCTCATATATTTCAGAACTGACATCTGTTACGGCACCGCTAGAGGCCACGGTCTCAATCTTCGTTATTTCTTGAAGTGGGGAATATGGAATCAAAATGATATCTCCAGCCATGTCGAGCATATAAGCGAACTCAGAGGTCAACAACTTTCTGCCCGTAAATTTTTCGATCGTCGCTTCCGCTACAGAAATGAGAGAGGCAATTAGCATATCGTCATCAGTTGTATCGACCTTGAGATATGCCTTGGCTTCTTCGAGACTGACAACCGCCATGTTTATCCTTTCTTGCCTCTAATTTTTCGTTCAGTTCCCGGTTCCTTCCCCTGAACAACGCTTTGTTTTGTCTCCATCGCGCCATCCAGCGTCTTGTCCTCCTCAGCCCAGCCCTGGGACATAAATGCGTTAGCCAGGTCGTCCGGAATCGAAACTACCTGGCCAGCCTGATACTGAAAGACTTGAATGCCATCAGGACTTCCATATGAAGTTTTAATCATTCTGATTCTTCTCATTTCTTGCCTTCTAAAAAAAGAGCGCCCGGGGGCGAGCTTTTTGAGCTGCGCCCCCATATATTCAGATCAAATGGCGCCTTCTCAGCTGACCGGGGAGTGTCTCGGAAAACCCTTTATCACAACAGCTCCAATAGTTCCGCCAGTCGTTGGCGATCCGGAAACCGTAGCCACGAGTTTGATATAGCGCCTGTCTCTTATACACATCTGAC
>JAOAFQ010000119.1 GCA_026416195.1 Candidatus Aminicenantota bacterium
ATGTGTATAAGAGACAGGCCGTACTCCTGGGAGGTGCCCGGCATGAAGCCAGGGACATCGACGAACGTGATGACGGGTATGCCGAATGCATCGCAGAAACGCACGAAGCGGGCCGCCTTGATGCTGCCCTTGATGTCGAGACACCCCGCGAGCACGAGCGGCTGGTTTGCGACGATGACTAAAATCAAAAGAAGAATGATATTTAAACCTTAAAATAATGACGTTGCCTTCATTCATCCACTCAGCCTCATTGAAGCCTATTTTTATGTGATTTCTTCCATCTTTAAGCTTGTTTTTTGAAATTAGTTGCCCATTAACGAGAACCTCAACCTCTTGGTCGAACTGACCATACCAGTGGAGATGAGAAAATTGGAAAGGAGAATGAAGAATAAAACACAATTTTTCCCCGGGATTAAGTTTTTTATTCCACTCGATTCTAACTTCTTTTTGGCAAATTCTCATCCTTTTGTCCCAGTAATCAACAAGAAGACCAATTCCGTAAAGATAGACAATTTCGGGTTTAGAGATGTTCTTGCCGCCCATCTCTGGAAAAGTAAATTTAATTTCCTGATAGGTCGATGGAATTACCGTCCCCCAATAATCCAAATAATAAATTATGGAAAATGTTTTTTGGTCAGGATAGGGGATTCTTATTTTAATTTCTTTCTCTTTTAAGGAAAAATGCTTAATAGCTGTGCTATAATTAGGAATTTCAAGGTTAATCCAGAAAGAAACCCTTTCATCTCCTTCGGTTAGATTTTCAAAGAAAAGCTGCAAATACCGGCCATCAACTTCGATTTTTGGGCCCTTTATTGTCGGTAGGACGGGTGGGCCGGGATCAAAATAGGGAATGGCTGAATCAATATCATAAATCAACCAGCAGTCGCCGAATTCCTTTTTCTGATAGGGAATTTTTAAAACTTCTAGTAATTTGATAAGAGTCCTAGCCTGTTGCCTCTCTTCGCTATTTTCTCCCCTTAAAAAAATAAAATTTTCTTTCTGGCTGAAATTATTATAAAAAAGCTCATATTGATAATAACGGCTCACCTTAGTTGAGGCAACTATTAATTCTTCGCCACTAAAAGCTGTAATCAGATAAGCCGTCCAAAAATCGCCTTTCCAGTATTTTTGTTTGGTTTCTTTCATAAAGGAAACGATCTGGTTTAAATTTTTATGGGCTTGCTTAACGGCTAAAACATATTTATATTGATCCGTAGAATTATAAAAAAAGAAGATCATTAAAAAGATAAAAGAGGCAGCTATTAACCTTATTTTCTTTTTTATAAAGAGCAAAGGGGCTAAAAATAAAATTGGTAAACAAAAAAATAGGGGGTACAAATACCTAACCAAATATCTATTGCTATGGCCAGAAAGTAAATAGATTATCATAAATATTAGAAAAAAGACGTTATAGATTTTAAGAGCCAAATATTCTCTGGTTCTGATAGAATAAAAGATGAGAATCATAAACCCGAAAAACACAATGAAAACCAGAATTATTCGACTGGGGTGGTGAGAAAAGGCTAGAAGAAAGCCCATTAAATTTATTGTTCCCTTTAACTTTCCCCAATTGATGACAGTTTCTCCGGCCGTTAAAAACTTAATTAAATGAAAGTTATAAAATATCTCGACCAATATTTGAGGGCCAAACCCAATTAAAGCATACAAGAAAATAGTTAAATATTTTTTTAGAGCAAATTTATATTTGATTAAAACTATTAACAGACCGACTAAAATAAAATAAATCAGGATTTGGTTGGTCCATAAAGAAAAGCCAATTAAAAACCCTAGCCAGGAGAGGTATTTTTCTTGGTTTTGATAGACTACTAAATAACTCAAATAGATAATTGCCATTCCTAAAAGAAATAATAGAGACAAGATAAACTCACCATCTAAACTAATATGGACCAAATAACCAAAGGGTAAACAATAGAAAAGAGCCGCCAATAAAGAAAAGCTAAAAGGAAACAATTTTGATAAAAACAAGAAATGGAAAATAATGAAAGTTAAATATAACAAGAAAATAGCTAATTTAAAGGCTAAAACGGAATAGCCAAATAGTTTAAAAATGAGAGCAAAAAAATGACTGGGAAAGGTCCCATAGTAGAGTTGACCATAGCTGCAGATCGGCGGCCTCTTTCCTTCGGCAATATGTTTCCCTTCCAAACAGAACATAGCTTCATCACTTGTAAAAGTTCCCGCATAATGGAGTAGATAGGGTAATCTCAAAAGCAAGCCAGCCAAAATGATCATGGCTATACTTAAAATCTTTTCACGCGATAGACGGGGTAACTTGAAACCCCTTGTTTTCAATTTTAAAATTAGACGCCACCCTGAAGTGATTAGTAGAGGGATTAAAAAAAAGAGAGCATTTACTTTTATTTGTCTTAGGGGAGGGAAATTATCTTTAAACCAAAAAATGATAAACCCAACATAAAATATTAATTGAAAAATTCTTAAAAAAGCGTCTTTCTTTTCAGAGATTGGCTTCACCTTTAAATTTAATTCGGAACTTGGACCTTTATTTTATTCAGAGGATACAACTGTTTCAAGGTAGAACCAGCTTCCTTTAGTCGGGTCTTCCTAGAAAGGTATCAACCTTATGAACTCAGGAATGAATTACAATAAAGCGACGGCCAGAAAGATCAAGAAGAGACACTTTAACTCCATAAACATCCTCAAGAAGTTCTTCGGTCAACACCCGAAAGGGGTCCCCAGATGCAACCACCTTTCCCTGTTTAATCATCACTAAATTATCAGCAAATTGGGCCGCCTGATTGATATCATGAAGGGTTAAAACAATCGTTTTTCCTTTCTGACCAGCAAGACGCCGAACGAGGCCAAGAATCTCTAGGCCATGACGAATATCAAGAAAAGTTGTTGGTTCATCCAAAAGGAGAACCGGAGTTTCCTGGGCCAAACTGCGAGCAATGAGAACCAAACGTCTCTCGCCTGAGCTCAACTCACTGAGAGGCCTAGAGGCAAAGGAAGAAAGGCCAACAAACTCTAGAGCTTGGTGGGCTGACTCAAAGTCACGGGAAGAAGGCAGGGAAAAAAGAGACAGATGGGCGGCTCGGCCCATGACCACAAATTCCAAGACTGAATAATTAAAGGCGAGGCTATGTTCTTGAGGGACATAACCAATTATTCGGGCTCGAGCTGGCTCCTTGAGACGAGCAATGTCCTGGCTATCATAAAAAATTGTCTTTTTCTCGATAGGTAAAAGCCCAGCTAGACATTTAAGTAAAGTAGTTTTTCCCGCCCCATTTGGTCCAATAATCGCCGTAATTTTGCCAGCCGGAAAAGAAAGAGAATCGATATCAAGTTGGAAGCTATCATAACTAAACCTTAACTTCTTTACTTCAATTAAAAACTGAGTCTCATCCATTGCTGCCTCAAAAATTAACTCAGCCAGAGGCGAGTTGATTTCTTTAATAAATAAATAAAAAGAGGAATTCCAATTAGACTGGTAAAAATGCCCACTGGTATTTCAAAAGAAGTGAGGGCTCGAGCCAAATCATCAGCTAATAATAAAAGCGAACTGCC
Organism: Candidatus Aminicenantota bacterium; assembly: GCA_026416195.1. Lineage (GTDB taxonomy): Bacteria > Acidobacteriota > Aminicenantia > Aminicenantales > CALLJL01 > CALLJL01. The sequence goes on from JAOAFQ010000119.1 coordinate 3,547, forward strand.
CAAAAGGGCCGAAAAAGGCAGAACTCGCCGATTATCAGCCCCCACCATCATTCTAGCTAAATGAGGGACAATCAGGCCTATCCAGCCAATTATTCCAACCGCAGCTACGGCCGCTGAGGTCATTAAAGTAGCCAAAGCAATAACGATAAGTTTTTCCCGCTGGACATTAATTCCAAGGGAGCGGCCCTCCTCTTCGCTCAAAGAAAGCAAGTTTAGCCGCCAGCGAAAAAGGAGCAAGAAAAAAGCCGCGATCAATATTATTGGCCCAGTAATGATGACTTCGCGCCAACCGGCCAAAGAAAAACTGCCCATCAACCAAAAGAAAAGAGCTTGAAGAGCGTAGGGACTCGCCAAATATTCTACGGTCGTTAACAAAGCAGAAAAGAAGGCTGAAACGATGACCCCAGTAAGAAGGAGCGAAACAATCGAACCCCCAGGTGAACGGCTGACCAAAAGGACAATGAAGACAGCCATTAAAGAAAAAAGAAAGGCACTTAGTTGAACAGGTATTTTCGGACCAAAGAAGACGATAGAAAGAGAAGCCCCAAAAGCTGCGCCTGAGGAAAGACCGAGAAGATATTCATTGACCAAAGGATTTCGAAAAAGAGCTTGAAGGGAAGCTCCTGAAAGAGATAAGGCGCAACCAATGATCATGGCCAAGAGAATTCGAGGCAAGCGGATTTGAAAAATTATACTTTGAGCAGCTTCTGAAGTGGATTCGCGCAGGGAAGGAAAAATCGGCGAAAAGAGAGTTTTAATTAATTCTGGCAAGCTCAAACGATAGGCCCCTAGACTAAGGGAAAGAAAAAAAATAACTAAGAGGAGCAGAAAAACTAACCAAAAAGAGAGATTCTTTGCCTTCATCCCTCTTATCGACCTTTTGCCCTTTTTTCAATTTCCACTTTCTTTTACGCTCAGCCACTCCTTCCGGCCTGTCCTTGAATATCTCTTAGCCTGTTTCGACTATCTTTGAATTTATTTTCTTAAAGCAACATCTGGAATTTCTATCTTCAAGATAGAAAGAAGCTGAGAAAAGGCTTCAGGTTTCCCATAGAATTGGGCAAAAATTTCCTCGCCTAAGGCTTTTAAATTAAATTGGGAGCTCACTTCAGGATAAAAGAGAGAAGCTAAATAAAAGCATTCAAAAAGAGCCTCGGCTGGATCCCACCAATACCAAAAGCCAAAAGTGTAAAAAATCCTTTTCTCGCGAACAGCTTTGACCGAGTTAAGACGTTCATCTTCAATTATTTTTTCCACTGTAACCTGTCTTTCAGCCGGTGGATAATTACCATGAATGAGAATGATCTCTGGATTCCAATGGACAATCTGTTCTAAGCTGACCACAGTCCGGGCCGTCCCTAAATATGATGGCCACCGGCCTTCAGCGAGATTGAGACCACCAGCCACTTTGACTGGATCATAATTAACGGGAGTCATCACCAAGCTCGACCAAAAGGCTAGATAGACTCGAGGCTTGGGCCGATAAGAAACTGTTTTTAATACCTCAGCCAAGAGCTCTAACTTTTCTTGAAAATAATTGATAAGCTCAGCGGCTCTTCCTTCTTTCTTAATCAGCTGCCCTACAAGGACCATCTCCTCAAGAAGAAAATCAAATCGACCCATAGAAGCCAGAGCGATAACTGGAATCGAAAGTTTGCGGGAAAGAGTTTCCGCTAAAGAGGGCTCTGACGGTGAAACAAAAAGAACATCAGGCCGAAAGCGAAGGACAGTTTCAGCATTAATACTTTCGTCGCTCATGGCCACTAACGGGAGGCTCTTGGCCGGCGGATAAATTAGCGAAAAAAGATGATCTTCAAACCGGATAAAACGATCCAAGGCAACCAGACGATCACCTCCTCCCAAAGCCACAATCAGTCGACTGATTTCGGGCTGAAGAGATAAAATTCGCTCAACTTGCAATGGAACCTTCACTTTCCGTTTTAGGCTATCAGTAATCGTGAGGACTGCAGGGGAACTTTGTTTTAAGAATCGATCAAAGGAGAACCGAGCCAAGGCAATTAGCTGGGGTGAAAGAAAGAGATTGAATAGAAAAAGGCTCATGAAAAAAGGGCAAGCCTTTTTTATTAATAACTTTGCTTTTTTGACCACCAGCCTCTCCTGCTAAGCTCTAGTCAAATTATATTTTGAGGTCAATTCTTCCTTGATTGATCACACCTTTTAGAAACTTCTATTCTGGCCTACTTTTATCAAATCTTCAAGATCGACCCTTGTAATTTAGATTATTTTTTTAACTTGTTCCTTAAAATTCATTTTGGATTTAAAAAATAATAAGATACAAAAGACATTTTTAAGAAAATTTTAGATTGGAGGTGAAATCATGAAAATTGTTAAAGCCATGAAAGCGCAAAAAGTAAGCCTCATGATTGGCCTTTGGTTGTTCCCTTGCCTTTTCCTTGCTAACCAATTTAGTTCAATTCAAAAATCGGTTAGAGGCCAAGATAAGATAATGTCTGAAAAAATTAAAGAGATTCGCCCGGCTCATACCTATTCCATTGTCGCCATTGATAAAGAAAGAGGCGAAATAGGCGTGGCCGTTCAGTCCCATTGGTTTTCCGTGGGCTCAATAGTTGCCTGGGCTGAAGGTGGGGTTGGGGCTGTTGCCACTCAATCTTTTGTTGAAATTTCCTATGGTCCTCTTGGCCTTGAGCTGATGAAAGCAGGTAAAAGTGCGCCTGAAACTCTTCAAGCTTTGCTCCAGATTGACCCGAATAGGGAAGTCCGACAAGTAGCCATGATTGATGCTCAAGGACGGGTCGCTGTTCACACTGGGAAAAAATGCATCCCCGAAGCTGGTCACTTTATGGGCGATGGCTTCGCTTGTCAAGCAAATCTAATGCTAAAAAATACAGTTTGGAAAGCCATGGCTGAAGCCTATACCAAAACCAAAGGGGAACTCGTTGACCGTTTGTTAGCCTCCCTTGAGGCGGCTGAAGACGAAGGCGGGGACATTCGTGGTCGGCAATCAGCGGCTATTCTAATTGTCAAGGCCAAGGGGAGTGGCGTAAGCTGGAAAGATCGAATCTATGATTTAAGAGTTGAGGACAATCCTGAACCCCTTAAGGAATTGCGGCGGCTGGTCAAACTGGCCAAGGCTTATCATCATATGAATCGAGGCGATGAGCTGATGACCGAAAATAAAATTGAGGAAGCTTTATCTGAATACCGCCAAGCTATGGCCATGTTTCCTGAAAATCTAGAAATGATTTTTTGGCCAGCCGTAACCATGGCCGCGACAGGGCGAGTCGAAGAGAGCTTACCTTTATTTAAAAAAGTTTTTGCCGCTGATCCCAAGTGGGCGGAATTGCTACGACGTTTACCTCTCGTCGGCCAATTTCCTAAGGATCGTAAACTCCTCAATCGGATTCTTTCCCTTCGTTAAAAAAAAAGGAGGTAGAGAGAAGCAAGCTCGATGAATGGACTGGCTGTAATATTTTAATCCAGGAATGATCTCTTTTCTCGGACCACGAAGAGGATTTATCCAATCAGAAAGAAAAAGATAACACCAGAGACCGCCTGGATAAGTTGGGACAGGTCCCAAATAAAAATAGGCGTAACGGAACATCTGTTCCAAAAATAGGCGTTTTTGTCTGATCGATTCCAACTGGAAAATGGCCGAACCACTTTGAGCTGCGATAATTCCCCGAGGTTTTAAGATTTTCTTCAACTTGGCAAAAAATTCGCGACGATGAAGCACGGCTGATGGGCCAATGGGGTCTGACGAGTCAACTAAGATAACATCAAATTTTTCTTCAGTTGTTCCAATATAGTCATAGCCATTAGCAAAAAGAATTGTAGTTCTCGGG